>DAIDTZ010000391.1 GCA_027456925.1 Nitrospirota bacterium | reverse complement strand
ATCTCGAGCAGTTTCGAATATTGCGTTTTACTGGAAATGAAAACGATACGGGCCTCGGAATGGTTCAGTACATACTCGATCTGGCGGGGAGTGTTTGAAGGGTAGATGGGAACGGTTACGGCGCCGATGCACAAAGTTCCCATGTCCGCAATGACCCAGCCGGCGCAGTTCTCCGAAAGGATAGCGACCGGGTTTCCCTTCCGGACCGCGAACTTTTTCAGTCCCCGTGCCGCCATCAGGGCCTTTTCGTAAAACTCCTCGTACGTAAGGGTGACGAAGTTGCCCTTTTTACGGAATTTGAGTGCCGGCCTTTCCTGAAATTTTGCGGCATTTTGTTTCAGCATGTCAGGAATTGATTTGTAAGGCATATTGTCCATAGCTTCGCCTCTTGTGTAGACCGCCTTTATGTCCTTAACGTAAAGGTTAAGTATGCACCACAAAAAAATGCCCGCGCTTCTCGCAACCGGCTGTTGATTCTTTGCAAGCTCCCCGCCCCATCTTCAAGTGTTAACCGGAGAACAGGAAATAAATCCAATGTAACTAATTATTAGTGACCTTAACGTAAATGTCAAGTCAATTTTTTAGAGTTTCAAACAAAGCAAGCTGCCGATATATGAATGGGTCACAACAAGAAAAAATTGCGCATGACTTGACGCAGTATACGTATGAGTTAATATAAAAAAAAGCTGATTCCTCATTGGAATCAGCTCAAGACTGCATAGTTTTTTCTGGAAAGCGCATTCCAAAATACTAATTACATTAAACACTGTGAAATAAATTACTTATCTGGTGGAGGCGGCGGGAATTGAACCCGCGTCCGAAAACCTTTAGCCAGTAGCTCATACATGCTTATCCCCTCATTTTAAGCTCTCGCCTCATCCAGCGCCTTGGGGAAAGCTTTGGAATCGGCCAGCCCGGTTTTTCTTATCCTCTTGCCCCGGACGAAGTCAAGAGAACCAGCCTGGTTTTTGACGTCTCTGCGGCTGTTCAGGCCCCGGCCGCGAAACGCGCTAGCCTAAATTAGGCAGCGAATGCCAGTTCGTTATTGGCAGTTGATCTTTACCATGTGTTTAACGAGCCCCATGGTACCTCGGCATGCAACTCCTGACCTCCGTATCCCCGTCGAAGCCTGTCGCCCCCTTTTTAAAACAGTTAAGAGTTTTGAGTTCTTAGTTTTGAGTTAACCCGACACCCAAAACTCGATGCCAAGAACTGCTATATAATACCCTATTCTTCGTGATTATACAACAACCGTTGCACGGTCTCTTCACTCATACCCAGTATTTTGATGATCTTTTCTCTTCCCGTATGGCCGGCAACGATCTCCACCTGGGAACGGCTGATATTAAGCTGACCGGAAAGGAACTTCACGAGCGCCTCGTTTGCCGCGCCGTCCACCGGCGGGGCAGTCAACCTGATCTTGAGCTTGCCGCCGTCCATTCTGATAATCTCGTTTTTGGAGGCCCGGGGCTGGAACCGTATCGATATCAAGGCCGGCTTTTCTTCCGCTTTATTCCGGGGCAGGCTCTTCTTTTGCGCCACTGCCGGCCTCCTCGAAGTTGACCATTTCCAGGTGCATCTGCATTACCTTTTTCATGTCCTGCAGGAATTGGTGCTTCCGGCGCCTGAGTTCCTGGATGTCGGATTCGAGTTTGAACTTTTCCTGCTGTGCATTGCCGACCGCCTGCTCACTGCGGATCCCGGCGTCCTTTACGATGAGGTCTGCTTCCTTCCGCGCGCCGTCCTTCAGTTCCTCGATCAGCTTTTGCGTCATGAGCATGGTGTTTTTGACGTTCTCTTCCTTCTCAACGAGCTCCCGCAGTCTCCTGTCGTAGGCCTGGCGAAACTCCCGCAGATCGGCCACCTCGCGCACCAGCGATTCCATCTCGTCCCTTACCAGATCGAGGAACATCTCAACCTCGGTCCGGTCATAGCCGCGGAACCCGATGTGAAACCGCTTCTGCTGGATGTCGAGCGGCGTTACTTTTATTCCATCGCTCATAGTGCTTCCTCCCCCGTCTCCAGATGTGGACGCTTCCCTACCCCATCGAGCTGCCGATGCGATAGAGGGTATTGATAAGCGCGTACTGCAGGAACATAATGATGAGGATCGCGATAAGCGGTGAAAGATCGATCCCGAGCCGGTACGGCGGCGCAAGCTTCCTGAGCGGCCGCAGGACCGGTTCCGTAGAACGCTGCAGGAACTGCACGATGGGGTTGTACGGATCGGGGTTCACCCAGGAGATGAGGGCGCGGATGATGATGACCCACATATAGATGTTGAGCAGGACATCGAGCACCTTTGTGATACCGACTATGATATTTCCGAGTACGAACATGGATCCTCCCGTTGGTAAAACCGACGCGGAGACTGAGGGTCGCGGAGACGCGGAGAATTTCTTCATGATCTCCCTGTCACCGTGTCTCCCCGTCACCTTGTCGGCAGTTACTTTCCCAGTTCCTTGCTTCTCGCCGTTGCCGCCTCCACCGCGTTCATGAGCGTGGCCCGGAGCTTCCCTTTTTCAAGAGCATGAAGCCCTTCGATCGTCGTGCCGCCGGGAGAGGTCACCATGTCCCGGAGCTTGGCAGGATGCTCGTTCGTTTCGAGCACCATCTTGGCAGAACCGTACACGGTCTGTGCAGCAAGTTCAAGCGCAAGGGGCCGGGGCAATCCCGCCTTCACCCCCGCGTCGGACAATGCGTCGATGATCATGAACACATAGGCCGGCCCGCTTCCCGAAAGCCCGGTCACGGCATCCATGAGTTTTTCTTCTACAACAACCGATCTCCCCACGGAATTGAAGATGCTCTGGCTGAGCGCAAGGTCATCAGCCGTTGCGCCCGCGCCCGCTGCAAGCGCGGCCGCGCCCGCAAGTACCAGCGCCGGAGTATTCGGCATCACGCGTACGGCGCGCGAGCCTTTCTTCAGTGCGTTCTCGATCTTCGCGACCGGGACGCCGGCGGCAATGGAGATGACGAGCTTCGAGCCGTCAACAGCGGGAGAAATTTCCGCAAGGACCTTGTCGATCACCTGCGGCTTGACGCAGAGAATGATGATGCCTGCCTCGCGCACCGCGTCCACGTTCGTTTTTTGCGGGATAACGCCGTAGGTCTTCTTAAGATGCGTAAGCCGGTCCGTCGAAACGTCGGCAACGAGGATCCGGTCCGGCCCGGCCGTCCCCGATGCGAGCAAACCCTTGATGAGCGCCTCGGCCATGTTTCCTCCGCCGAGGAATGCAATTTTTTTATCGAGTGCCATTGTGCCCCCTACAAAATCTTATTCGCATCGACTTCCTCCCCTTCAAGGGGAGGATCGAGGTGGGGATGGGTCTCACGGAATCGGCAAGAATACACCCATCCTCACCCTACCCTCTCCTTGAAGGAGAGGGGGAGCGGCTGTTAGCTTCTCTTCCCGAATATCGCCGTTACCACCCGCACAACGGTTGAGCCTTCTTCCACCGCCGTTTCAAAATCTCCGCTCATGCCCATCGAGAGCTCCTGCAGGGAAACGTTGGGAATATTTTCCTGTGCGATATCCGCTGCCAGCTCGCGCAGCCTTTGGAAATAGGGCCGTACCATTTCCGGGTTGTCCAGCAAGGGCGGGACCGCCATAAGGCCTTTGATGGCAATGTGCTTGAGCTTTGCCGCTTCGCGGATGAGGCCCGCGGCCTCATGCAAGGCCACTCCAGCCTTGGCTGCTTCGCCGGCGATGCTCACTTCGATCAGGACGTTCTGGATCTTGCCTATCTTTCCCGCCTGTTTATCGAGCTCTTTTGCGAGATCAAGATTGTCGACGGAGTGGATCATATCAAAAAGCTTGACCGCGTACTTGGCCTTGTTCGTTTGCAGATGTCCGATCAAATGCCAGCTTGCGATCTGCCCGAGCTTCTCGATCTTCTCCTTCGCCTCCTGCACCCGGTTCTCGCCCAGAATGGCCGCTCCCGCGGCAACAGCCTCCCGGATCCTTTCGGCATCGACGGTCTTCGTGACCACGATGAGCTGAACCGAAGATGGGTCCCGGCCCGCGCGCTTTGCCGCAACAGCGATCCGGTCATGAATGTTTTTCAGATTATCGGCTATCGACATGAGCACCTCTTATCCACAGATGAACACGGTTAAAGACAACACGGTTTCATCAAGAATCAAAAAATATATCGCCTGCAAAAAAGTGAGGCAACGGTTTTGTTTTAGTTCTGGCCTGAGTTCTTATTTCTCTTTTTACCGTGTTCATCCGTGGTTCCTGCATCTTTACGGTTTGATCATGATCATTGACAGCATCCTGCCGGTCCTGCCCTCGGCGCGAAAGGAGTAAAATAAATCCCTCCTGCAAGCTGTACAGAGCCCGATGGCATGGATGTTCTGTTCC
>DAIDTZ010000390.1 GCA_027456925.1 Nitrospirota bacterium | reverse complement strand
GTATTCGGACCGCATGAAGCCGACGAGGTCAACTCCCGACCCCAGGAAATGATCGAGCAGGGAGCCGCGCGTGTACCAGTCATAGAGCAGATGATACTGGAGACCTTCCTCTTTCATGGCCACCCGTTCGTGAATGGTCTTCGCTCCGCCGGCCTGCGCTGCGGAAGCCTTGTCCGTGACCGCCTGCAGGATCTTGCCGTGGTACTCCTCGCGTCTGCGCGTAAGCGTGTTCATCAGATTGAACGCGCGGGGTTTCCAGTCGAGTTCCGATATTCTGCCGCCTTCCTTCGGATCGATGAACAGGTTCAGGAGTTCGGAATTCATCATGAGTTCCTCGCTCCCGTCCTGGTCAAAATCCCCCAGCTCGATCTCCAGCCAGGACGTCTGGTTTTTTTTCCCTTGACCCCTGACCCCGGCCCCTTGACCCTGCCGATGCAGTGCAGCGTCGGCCATATATTCCGCCTTGATCACTTGTTCGTAAACAGCCGATCTCAGGTGCGGGAGATACAGCCCGCCGAATACTCCGTGCCAGTACGCGTCGTTGCATTGCGACTGGTAGAGATGATCGAGCATCCGCGATGCCTCGGCGTTCTTCTTCGCGCCTTTCCCGTCCAGCACTTCGAGGGCGGCGCGTACTTTCCTGCTCACCATCATCATGCGCTTGTGCATGTGGTTGCTCTCAGAGTACTTGGCAAAAAAATTTCTCCAGATCCCACCTTTGAGAAAGGGCCTGAGACCGGCGAGTTCGGGCGAATTTTTTACCTTTGCCAGGGCGTCGTCATATTCTTTCATGGCGCGAATCGGGAGCGCCCATTCTCCCATTTCCATATACGAGGCGGTCGGCAGATAGATTCTTCCCCGCGGCGGTTCTTTTGCGAGATATTCGGCAAACGTCGTCGTCTCAAGCCATTCGTTGTTCTGTTCAAGAAGCGTGAAAAACCGTTCGAGCCATCCTTCTTCGTAGACCGTGCGGTAGGTCTCGGGCCACACGCCGAACTTCTCGCCGTCGTCCGCCATGACCGCGAGCCGGTTCCGTTCCGTGGAGCGGAGGCAGGAAAGAAATTCGATCGTTTCTTCGGGCCGGTGAAAGGGGAGCAGGTATCTGAGCTTTTCGCTTCCCGGAAAGATGCGAAGAAGGCCGTCCTGCTCTTCCGTCAGGTAGTAGCCGTCCAGTTCGTCGTCGTGCCGACCCGCCATCTTGAAATGAAAATCGTCGACCACGACATGGTTGATGCCTGCCTCGGCAATGTACTTCGGAAGATGGGGCTCCCAGACCCGCTCTGCAAGCCACATCCCCCTCGCATCATAGCCGAATTTATCGTGGATAAAATCGGAAAGCGCGCGGATCTGTCCGACCTTGTCCACGTCAGGAAGAACGGCCAGGATCGGCTCGTAAAACCCGCCCGAGAGAATTTCCACCCTGCCGTCCTTCACCAGGCACTTCAGCATGTCGATAAATTCCGGGTGTTTCTGTTCAAAGAAACGATAGAGAATGCCCGTATAGTGCAGCGTGATCTTGAGAGACCGGTGGCGTTCGAACGTCTTAATGAACGGCAGATAAGACTTCTGGTACGCATCCTCGGCGACAAACTCAAAGTTTCCCACGGGCTGGTGGTTATGGACGGCAAAGATAAATTGTACTTTCGGCATCAGGGAAACCTGTTTTTTTGACTTTTCGCTGATAATACAGACAGATTAAGATATTAGCCTCACTGCCCCGAAAAGTCAACCAAAAACGGGGAAGAGGCCGCTGTTTCAAGGGAAAAGAGCGGGTTCAGGCGCTCTGGCGGGCTCGTGGCAGCAGAATTTTTGCATCTATCGAATGAGGTCATCGACAGCAGGCAGGGACGCGAGTTTACGCTGCTTTCTTCACCATCATGCCGGCAAGGTAAAAGAAAAACAACGAGTACGCCGTGAGCACGAGCACGGAGTTGAGGGATGGATCACTGCCGGCAGCAAGAGCGCGAAGCACGAGGCTCGCATGCGTAAGCGGGTAGACCAGTATCAAACTCTTGAAGGGCTCCGGCATGCGGTCAGGAGAAAAAAATGTTCCCGCCAGGAACGACATGGGAACAATAAAGAAGCTGTTAAAGTTCGCCATGTCCTCGTGGGAATGGGCGAACATTGCCGCTGCCACGCCCGCGGCGCCGAAGCAAAATGCCGTGAGGCCGAGGACGGCGAGAAAAGAGACCGACAGGTGCAAGTGTACTCCCGAGGCAAAGCCGACGACCAGGAGCGTGAGGGCCGAGAAGAGCCCGCGCGCGAGCCCCGTGAGCGTCCTGCCGAGCGCGATGTCCCAGTGGCTCACCGGCGACACAAGCACTTCTTCGATCGTTTTTGTGTACAGCTTGCTGATATTGAGCGACGTCGACACCGGGCCGAAGCTGTTGTTCATGGCGGACAGCGCGAGAATTCCCGGCAGAACGAAGTCAAGGTACCTGCCGCCCCCCACGTTCATGCCGCGGCCGAGGCCCCAGCCGAAGGTCACAAAGTACAGGACCTGCATGACCATGCTCGACGCGAGGAACCGCCAGGGCTTCTTGCGAATGAGCAGCATCTCTTTCCAGAATATGGGATAGAAGTTCATAGTATGCGTCGAGAAGT
Source organism: Nitrospirota bacterium (assembly GCA_027456925.1). Classification (GTDB taxonomy): domain Bacteria; phylum Nitrospirota; class UBA9217; order UBA9217; family UBA9217; genus JAJYKN01. The sequence goes on along the minus strand of DAIDTZ010000390.1, from coordinate 8,247 downwards.
CAGGAGAAAGATTCCAATCTTATTCTGTCTTCTGTCTTTTGTCTTCTGGCTCCTGGCTCCTGACTTCTGTCTTCTGTCTTCTGACTCCTGACTTCTGTTTTTACTCACCCTTCTATCCTCTCCCCGGTAAGGCTGATAAACACGTCCTCAAGCGTTACATCACGGACCACAACATCGGTGCACAGGTCGCGGCCCGCTTCGATCGCTTCTGCCCTCGCCGGGAAGAACTGCCGCGGCACATCATAGCGTCCAAGGCATTCGACGGCGAATTGTCCCACGCTCTTCTTGAGTTCGACAGGCCTGCCGAGAGCGATGATCTTCCCCGTCCGCATAATGGCCACCCGGTCGCAGAGCGCGTCCGCCTCTTCTATATAGTGCGTCGTGATCAGGATCGTGATGCCGTTCCGCTTGAGCGATTCGACCAGACCCCAGATCATCCGCCGCGCCTGCGGGTCAAGCCCCACGGTGGGTTCGTCCATGAACACAACGGCCGGACGGTGCATGAGCCCCCGGGCGATCAAAAGCCTCCGGCGCATTCCGCCGGAAAGATGTTCGACCGGCATGTCCTTTTTTTCCCGGAGGCCGACAAAATGCAACAGCTCTTCGATGCGTGAAGTACGATCTTCCCGCTTCATCTTCTGGAGCCTGCCGTGATATTCGAGATTTTCGGCGCAGGTGAGGTCGATATCGAGGTTCAGCGTCTGCGGCACCACGCCGATGGAGCGCTTGACGCCCAGCGGGTCGGCGATAACGTCGTAACCGCCCACCGAGGCGGAGCCCGAGGAAGGAGCAAGGAGCGTTGTCAGCATGCGAATCGTCGTGGTCTTGCCGGCGCCGTTCGGGCCGAGAAGGCCGAAGACCTCGCCTTTGCCCACACTGAAGCTGACGGACTGCACAGCGCCCAGGGCGCCGAAATATTTCGTGAGATTGCTGGTAGTGATCATACGATGGTGATCGGGCACCGATGTTATGCCACGAATAAATACGAATTGACGCGGATAAAACGCCTGCTGTATTTCAGTCTTCGGCTTCGATTCCCAGCGCCTTGATTTTACGGTGCAGGTTGCTGCGCTCCACGCCGATGGCGTCGGCGGTCCTGCTCACGTTGCCGCCGAACTCCTTGAGCTTAAACGCGATAAACTCACGCTCAAACTCGGCGCGGGCGTCTTTCAATGTCGCCGCGTGGGTCCGCACGGGAGCAATCGCGGGCCCCTCCCGGAGAATTTCCTCTGAGGGCGGGTTGCTGATGGGCGGCGGCACGTCGCTCGCCGTGAGCGCGGGCCGGGGCACCATGATCATCAGCCGCTCGATAATATTCCGGAGCTCGCGCACGTTTCCCGGCCAGGGATACCGGACGAAAAGCGCAAGGGCATCCTCGTCCATGGTTTTCGTCTTCTGGCCGTATTCGGCGGAGAACTCCTGCAGAAAGTGGCGCGCCAGGCGCGGGATGTCGTCACGCCGCTCGCGAAGGGGCGGCACGTCGAGGGGAATGACGTTCAAGCGGTAGTAGAGGTCTTCGCGAAACGTGCCTCGCTTGATCTCGTCAACGAGATGCTTGTTCGATGCCGCGATCACGCGCACGTCGGCCTTCAGCGTCTTGGCGCCTCCCACGCGCTGGAACTCCTGGCCTTCGAGCACGCGCAGGACTTTGGCCTGCGTCGCAAGGCTCATATCGGCGATCTCGTCGAGAAAGATGGTCCCGCCGTGGGCAAGTTCGAACTTCCCGCGCTTCATGCCCGTGGCGCCTGTAAAGGACCCCCGCTCGTGACCGAAAAGCTCGCTTTCGATAAGCTCCTGCGGGATCGCGGCGCAGTTAACCTCCACAAAAGGCCCGTTCGCGCGCCTGCTCGCGCGGTGGATGGCGCGGGCAACGAGCTCCTTCCCGGTGCCGCTTTCTCCGTGGATCAGCACCCAGCCGTTGGTCGGGCCGGCAAGGCCGATCTGCTGCTTGAGCGTCTTGATCTTATCGCTCTCACCCACGAGTTCATACCGCCGCTCGATGCTCAGCTTGAGCGAGGCATTTTCCTCGCGCAGCCGCGTTTCCTCGATCCCGTGCTTCACTACAAGCGTAAGGTGCTGCAGTTCAGGCGGCTTTACGATGAAATCGTAGGCCCCCATCTTCGTGGTCTTGACCGCGGTCTCGATGGTCCCGTGACCCGAGACCATGATAACCGGAAGATCGGGCCGGAGCTCCCTGATCCTGCGCAGCGTCTCGATGCCGTCCATCTCGGGCATGGCGATATCGAGCAACGTAAGCGACGGCTGCGCCTCGGCAAGCGCATCGATCCCCTCCTTGCCCGAGGACGCGGTCACGACTTCGTAGCCCTCGTCCTTCATGACGTCGGCAAGGCTCTTGCGCACGCTTTCTTCATCGTCAATTATGAGTATGGTTTCGCCGGACATATTCCTTTTCCGCCATGCGCAATTCCTCGTTCCGAATTCCGCATTATTTTTTCAGCCCTTTCCTGAGTTGCTCAATCACCCTGTCAATCTCCGCCTCCGTCGTCTCCCTGCCGAGGCTGAAGCGTATCGCGCCCCGCGCGAGCGATAGGTCCGTACCCATGGCAACAAGGACGTGCGACGGTTCGATCAGGTCGCCGTGGCACGCGGCGCCGGGAGAAACCGCGATTTCTCTGCCGAGGGCATCCATCACTTCCGTAGCCGTGAAACCTGCAAAACTGATGTTCCAGGTGTTCGGCAGTTTTTTCTCAGGATGGCCGTTCAGGTGCACCTTCAGTCCCGAGTTTCTCAAGCCGTCATACAACCGCTGGCCGAGTTTCCGTTGCCGCATGCCTTCGTTTTCCAGGATAGGAGCCGCAATCATGGCCGCAGCGCCCAGGCCGACGATGAAGGCAGCGTTCTCCGTGCCCGGACGCAAGCCCCGTTCATGACCCGCACCGTGCATCATCGGCAAGAGTTTGCGTCCGTTTTTGATATACAGCGCGCCGATCCCTTTCGGCGCATAGAACTTATGTCCCGCCACGGTCAGGAAATCAACGCCGAGGTCTTCAGCCTGGACGCGCACCTTGCCCACGCTCTGTGCCGCATCAGTATGGAACAGCACGCCTCGGGATGAGGAAATCCGGGCAAGCTCCTTGATGTCCTGGATCGTCCCGACCTCGTTGTTCGAGTGCATGATGGAAACGAGCGCCGTATTGAACGTGATGGCCTTTTCCAGGTCCGCGGGATCTACCATACCCAATTGATTCACCGGAAGGCAGGTCACGGAATAGCCGAAACGCTCCAGATGGCGGCACGGCTCCAGGACCGCCGGATGCTCGATCCGGGACGTTATGAAGTGCTTCCCCTTCCCAACTGCCTTGGCGATCCCCTTGATCACCATGTTGTTCGATTCCGTGGCGCCGCTCGTGAAAATGATATCCGAAGCATCGCAGCCGAGGAAACCCGCGACCCGTTCCCTGGCCTGTTCGATCCCTGCCCTGCAGGCAACGCCGAAGCTGTGGCTGCTCGACGGGTTGCCGAATTTGTTTCGGAGATAGGGCAGCATCTCGTCCAGCACCTGCGGTGCCACGGGCGTGCTTGCGTTATAGTCGAGATAAATCGGGTTCATCATTATTGGTTCTTTCGTTTAACAGGCTGTTGAAAAACATTCCAACATTCCAAACCGCCTTTGTGAGCAGGTCCCTTGCCGCCATTGCGAGCGAAAAAAGTCTGGTTTCGGTTCAGTGTTTCTGCAGCGTCACCGCTCTCCGGAAGACTCACAGGAAAAGCTGTTTCACCACAAGCGATTCGAAATAATACTCGAACAGGTTCATGACACCCACAATGACAGCCGCGGCCAGAAACGAGGCAACGGTATATCCTATCGCCCATGTCCTCGTTGCCGGCGTGAGCGCCCTGATGCCGAGATACAGGAGATAGACGCCGTAGCCGATCGCCAGCGGTACGGACCAGGCCAAATGCGGAATCACCGCGAGGACCCCCGCGGCAAAGAGCGGGGTGAATGAATAGGCGGCCAGCTTCAATCCGGTAAGACCACTCCACCGCGATTCGACGGTTACGAGGATTGCGGCAATAATCGCGCCGGTAATGACGACATTCACGACGTACATCACATACCAGAGCGCATTCGTGAACACCAGATAACCGAAGGACGATGAGAGGGCGCTGTCCGGAATGTTGCCGTGAAAAAGAACTCTCCCGAGGAGGGCTGCTGCGGGCGGGATCACCGCGAGGATGCCGACATAGCCGAAAAGAATGTTCAGGGAGGGTTCATTCCTGATCACCTGCCACTCCGTTCCCGGACGAAGCAGGAGGTTCCGCACGCGGCTTACGAGCGCCTTCATGCTCCGCTCTTCCGGTCGAAGATTCCCGTGGTAAGATACCGGTTTCCGACATCGGGGAAAACGGTAACAACGCGCTTGCCCTTCCCCAGGCGGGCCGCAACCTGCATCGCTGCCCAGCATGCGGCTCCCGAGGAAATGCCGACGAGCAGCCACTCCTCGCGCGCCAGCCGCGCCGTAATGTCGGCCGCATCGTTGTTCGTGACCTGGATGATCTCGTCGTAAATTTTTGTATTCAGGATCGGGGGAACGAAATTAGGTCCGATGCCCTGAATCGCGTGCGGACCGGGCTGGCCTCCCGAAAGCAGCGGCGACCCGGCGGGTTCGACCGCGATAATTTTGATAGTTTTGAATTTCTTCTTCAGGACTTCCCCTACCCCGGTGATGGTGCCGCCGGTGCCGATCCCTGCAATGAAGGCGTCTATCTTCTTCGCGCCGGTAAAGGCAAGTATTTCCTTTGCCGTGGTCCTGCGGTGCACTGCCGGATTCGCGGGATTGCCGAACTGGTCCGGCTTGAAGAACTCGCTGCCGGAGGCCGCGATCTCGTCGGCTTTCGCAAGAGATCCTTTCATGCCTTTGTCAGCGGGGGTGAGCACCAGCTCCGCTCCATATGCCTCGAGCAGCCGGCGGCGCTCCACGGTCATGGATTCCGGCATGGTCAGAATAATTCGATAGCCCTTGACCGCCGCAACCATGGCGAGCCCGATCCCGGTATTGCCGCTCGTGGGTTCCACGATCGTCATGCCCTTTTTGAGCTTTCCTTTCTTCTCCGCGTCCTCGATCATGGCGAGGGCGGGCCGGTCTTTCACGCTCCCGCCCGGATTAAATCCCTCAAGCTTCGCCCAGACCTCGGCGCTTTCTTCACCCGTGAGCCGGTTGAGTTTTACGATCGGCGTGTTCCCGATCAGATCCAGTACGGTCTTTATCGCGGCCATGACAGTCCTTTCTCGAACAACATCACTCGGAACCCGTATATATCTTTTCCGGTTCTTTACCGTGCACGCAATTGTGGATAGCGCTCAGGATGTCATCGACCGCAAGCACCGCGCCTCCCGGTCTTCCGTAGAACGCGACCGGCGCCTTGCCGTTCACCGCCAGCCGCACATCCTCGACCATCTGCCCCAGGTTCATCTCCACCACGAGGAAGCGCTCAGCCCGCCCGGCGATCTCCGCAATGATCTTCTCCGGAAACGGGAAGAGCGTGATCGGACGAATGAGGCCGGCCTTGATCCCTTCCACCCGTGCGAGATGAACCGCGGTCTTGGCAATGCGGGCGGAGGTGCCGAAAGCCACGAGGACGATCTCGGCATCGTCGGTCTGCACCATCTCACACAACACCTCGTGCTCGCACATGCGGTCGTACTTGGCCTTCATTTTATAGTTCTGCCGTTCCAGAGCGCCGTCTTCTCCAGGCAGCATGAAGAGCGAGCGGATGACCTTGCCGGGCCTGCCCTTTGCTCCCGTTAACGCCCACGGCTTGTCGACTGTCTTCGGCGTAATGTCCGGCAATTCCACGGGCTCCATCATCTGGCCCAGCACCCCGTCCCCAAGGATCATGACGGGATTGCGATACTCATCGGCCTTGTCGAAGGCGAGCACGGTCAGGTCCACGATCTCCTGGATGGTCGAGGGCGCGTAGACAAGCAGCTTGTAGTCGCCGTGCCCCCCGCCCTTGACCGCCTGGAAGTAATCGGCCTGGGAGGGAGAAATATTGCCGAGCCCGGGGCCGCCTCGCTGCATGTTCACGATAACTGCGGGAAGCTCCGACGCAGCCATGAACGAGAGCGCCTCCTGCATAAGGCTGATGCCGGGGCTCGATGACGACGTCATCGCGCGTTCACCGACCGCGGCGGCGCCATACACCATATTAATGGCCGCAAGCTCGCTCTCGGCCTGGATGAACGTTCCGCCGATTTCCGGCAGACGCCTGGCCATGAATTCCGGGATCTCGTTCTGCGGAGTGATGGGGTAGCCGAAATAGCGCCTGCAGCCGGCCCGGACCGCCGCTTCGGCAAGGGCTTCATTACCGGTGATAAGAACCTTGGGCATTTCTTCCCCTTTTCCAACGGATGCGCTTCTGCATCTGGAATTATGATACATGATGCAGGATTCAGGTTGCCCCTGTCATGCATCATGAATCTTGTATCGGCGTTTCTTACTTCCACACCTCGAGCGCCACATCGGGGCACATCAGGGCGCACAAGGCACAGCCCGTGCAGGCGCCTTCTTCGCCGCAGTATTCCACAGCGTAGTACCCGTTCTTGTTGAATTGCGTGCCTATCTTCAGAAGTTTCTTCGCGCATGCCGTGGTGCAAAGCTCGCACCCTTTGCAATACTCAATATTGATGACAACCTTGCCCATTTACACCCCGTTCTGAGCATAGAGCATGGAGCATAGAGAAAACTGCGGCTGCGCGGGCCGCTTTGCACCCTCTGCGCCATGCTCTCCGCCCTCTGCCCTACGCGCTTCCCCGCCCTATCATCTCTTCCGCGTGTTTGATCGTCGCGTCCGTAATGGTCTTTCCGCCGAGCATGCGGGCGATCTCGTCCACGCGCTCCTGTGCTTCGAGCAACCGCACCTCGGTGCTCGTCCGATCCTTCTTTATCGATTTGGCCACGCCGTAGTGGCTCGTGGCCATACTCGCGATCTGCGGCAAATGGGTGATGCAGAAGACCTGGTGTTTTGCCGCTATTCGTTTGAGCTTCTTTCCGACTTCCTCGGCCACCGCGCCCCCGATGCCCGCATCGACTTCGTCGAACACGAGCGTGGGGATTTCATCTCCCTCGATTAGAATGGTCTTGAGCGCCAGCATGATGCGCGAGAGTTCCCCGCCGGAAGCTGTTTTCGCAAGCGGCTTCGGCTCCTCCCCCGGGTTCGGCGATATGAGGAATTCCACACGGTCCGCGCCGCGTGGACCGAGCTTATGGCCGTCGAGCGTGTCGCCTCCGGGCTCCTGGGTGATCTTTACGGAAAATACGGTCTTCTTCATGCCGAGGTGGCCGAGCTCCGCTTCGACTTTCTTTTCGAGGTCCCGCCCTGCCGCGCCGCGCTTTTTCGTCAGTTCCTCCGCTTTATCGGTCAGCCCGAACTTGATCGCTTGTATTTCCGATTTCAGGCGCTCGATCTCCTCGGTGCTCCGCTCCATCCGCTCGAGGTCGGCCGTCGCCTGTGTGCCGAATTGGATGATTTCGTCGATCGTGCCGCCGTATTTTTTCTTCAGTTTCTGGATGAGGTCGAGCCGGTCGCCGATCTCCTCCAGGCGCTTGGGATCAAACTCCACGCTCTCCCGGTAGGAAGATACCTCTCGCGCGGCCTCCTCGATCTGCGCACGGCCCGACTCGCAAAGCTGGGCGGGGCCCGAGAGCCTGTTGTCGATTTCCGCGATTTCCCGCAGGCCGTTGACCGCCTTTTTCAAATTCGACAGCACGGAAGCGTCCGCCGCGTACAAGGTCTCGTCCCCCATGGCGGCGAGACCTGCGAGCTTCTCCGAATTGGCCAGTACCTTCTGCTCGTTCGCAAGCTCGGCGTCCTCGCCGGGCTTGAGCATTGCGGCCTCGATCTCGTTCTTCTGGAACCGGAGCATGTCCTCCCGCTGGGCCCGGTCCCGCTCTCCTGTTTCGAGCGCGGCCAGTTCCTTCCTTATGTGCATCAGGCGGTAATAGGCCTGCGAAACTGCTTCCCTGAGACTTTCGAGCCCGCCAAAAGAGTCGAGCATGTCCATCTGGCGATCGAGGGCAAGGAGGGACTGATGTTCATGCTGGCCGTGAATGTCCGCAAGGTTCGCGCCAAGGGCCGACAACGTCGTGAGATTCGCCAGGCTCCCGTTGATATACACCTTGTTCTTGCCCGACGAGGACAGGACCCGGCGTACGATCAGATCTTCGCCGGAAATCGCTTCAATCCCCTTGTCGGAGAGCAGGGAAACGATTTCCTTTGTGCCCA
>DAIDTZ010000389.1 GCA_027456925.1 Nitrospirota bacterium | reverse complement strand
GAACATCGTTCGCCGATGGGGCGGTTGTTTCGCCTTGTCCCCGCGGCCCCTTGTCCCCGCGTCGCTTCTCTGTCTGACCATCGACCCACATTTCCTCCACGGTCATCTTGTTCAGCGTGAGCGTGCCGGTCTTATCCGAGCAGATATAGGTGACGGAACCGAGCGTTTCGACGGCGGGCAGCTTTCGGACCAGGGCGTTCTGCTTCACCATCCTGCGCGCGCCCAGGGCGAGGGAGATGGTGACGACGGCGGGCAGCGCCTCGGGAATGGCGGCAACAGCGAGACTCACGGCAACGAGGAAGATGTGAACCGCGGGCTCGCCGCGCAGCAGTCCGCCGGCAAACACGATGGCGCAGATGAGCAGGACGGCCAGGGAGATCCGCTTGCCGAAATGGGCAAGCCGCTTTTGCAGGGGCGTCTTTGCCTCGCCCTGTTCCTGGAGCAGCGACGCAATCCTGCCGAGTTCCGTGTCCATGCCCGTCGCCGTCACCACGCCCGTGCCGCGGCCGTAGGTGACAAAGGTCCCCCTGTAGAGCATGTTCTTCCGGTCGCCCAGGGGGAGCGATTTAACGGGCAAAGCGTTCGTGTGCTTCTCGATCGCGAGGGACTCGCCGGTAAGCGCGGCCTCTTCCGCTTTCAGGCGCGCGGCCTCGATGATGCGCAGATCCGCGGGGACCATGTTGCCCGCTTCCACCAGGACGATGTCCCCGGGCACGAGTTCCCCTGCGGGGATCGTGGCATGCCTCCCGTCACGCAGGACAAGTGCGCTAGTTGCGGCCATCTTCTTGAGCGCCGCCATGGCCTTCTCTGCCCGGTATTCCTGGATGAACCCGAGAACGGAGTTCAGGAGGAGGATGACGATGATGGCGATGGTGTCGGAGGGCTCGCCGATCACGCCCGAGACGATCGCCGCAGCGATCAGCACCAGGATCATGAAGTCGCTGAACTGGCCCAGGAACATCATGAAGGGAGTTCTTCGGGGTTTCTCTATAAGTTCGTTCGGGCCGTATCGGTCGAGGCGTGACCGGACTTCGGCAGCAGTGAGGCCGGAGGCAGAGGACAGGAGAGAAGCGAAGCTTTCTTCAACGGTTTTTTGATGGGCGAGAGCAGGCATTCTATTGTCCTTTACGCAAAATCGTGATGCAACGGCGCAACAGAAAAGTCCTTGTTGTACGATAGCATCAAAAAAGGCCGTTGTAAAGGCAAGGGAAAGAGGCGGTTCAGTTATGGCTCCTGTTTCGCTCTTCCCAATCGTGCGCAACTCGACTATAATAAAACCATGCCCTTTTTTAAACGCGTAACAGGATTTTTCCTCTTGCTCATCCTTGCCGCCTGTGCGCCGAAGTCGCTTGCGCCCGTGATGGTGCCTGACGGCGTTCGTTTTTCCTATTACGCACCCAAGGCGACAGGCGTTTCGATCGTCGGGAGCTTTAATCACTGGGACCCGGAGCAAGACCGGCTCACGGGTCCGGACAGCAACGGCGTCTGGACCGTCGTCTTGCCGCTTCCTCCCGGGCGTTACGAGTATCATTTTGTTATTAACGGCAAAGAATGGGTCCTGGACCCTTCGGCCCCGTCGGAGGATGACGGGTTGGGGGGCTTCAATTCCCTGTTCGTCTATGAACCATAAACTCGAAGCAACTTGTAACCTTTTACCCGGCCGTTCGTCTTATAGGTACAACAATGAGAAACAATGAGCAGTCATCAGATGAAGAGGCCATTATCCGGAAATGCCTGGGAGGAGATGCGGATTCCTATGCCGTCCTCGTGGACCGGTATAAGACGATGATCTACAACGTGGCCTACCGGGTTGTGGGAGACGAAGATACGGCAAAGGACCTTGCCCAGGACAGCTTTATTGCCGCCTACAACGGCCTCGACGGGTTCCGGTTCGGGTCGAAATTTTCATCGTGGCTCTACAGCATCGTGTTGAACAAATGCCGGGACCATCTCCGGATGACGAAAGAAACGGTCTCGACCGACGAGATTGCGGATATCAGGCAGGACAGCGGCATGTCCCCGGAACAGGCCGCATCAGCAGGCCAAAGCAGGGACTTCCTGCAGCAGGCATTGGGACAGCTCCCCGAGGAATACCGCGAGGTGCTTGTGCTGAAGCACATCGAGGAGCTCGATTATCAGGAGATAGCAACGATTACCGGCGCGGGCATTTCGGCGCTCAAGGTCAGGGCGCACCGGGGACGGGAGATGCTCAAAAGGATCCTTGAGGGATCAGGGGTGAACCATGGATAAAGAACGGGAGATCATACACAAGATCCTCGACCAGGAGGCAGGCGAGGACGAGAAGAAAAGCATTATCCGGAGCATGAAAACCGACTCCGGGCTGCAGGCGGAGTTCAATGCTCTTACGAACACGGTCCGCCTGCTGAAGGAGGGCGAACGTCGCGAGCCGCCGGCGTTCTTTACCGCCGAAGTGATGAGAAAACTGCCGAAGCAGGCGGCGTCCCGCTCGATGCCCGATCGGATCAGGGAATTTCTGTTTGGCAGCCACCTGCTCCGCTGGAACATGGCAACGGCGCTCGCTCTGGCCGTCATCGTGCTTGCGGTCCTCGTGACGGTGCCCCGCGTGCACCGCGAGCCCATGCTGAATGCGGCGGGACCGGCGGAGTCCGCTGCTACCGTGCGGCTCACCTTCTATTCACCCCAGGCCCGCACGGTTTCGGTGGCAGGCGACTTCAACAAGTGGAAGGCCGACGCCGACGTGATGAAAGGGACCGACGGCATGTGGAGCATTAATCTCAAGCTCAAGCCCGGCGTCTATTCCTACAGCTTCGTGGTGGACGGAAAGTCATGGGTCGCTGACCCGGGTGCGGAAACATATGAAGACGACGGGTTCGGTTCACGGAACGCCGTGTTGAGGGTAGACATATGAAAAGAAGGATAACCAGACAGGTAATGCGAACGGGCGCAGGCATGGCGCTTCTCATTCTGTTCGCCCTTCCTCTTTCAACGTTCGCTGCCGAAGAGAAGGGCCATGATGCGATGAACGACATCCTGCAATCTTCCTCGCTCTCCAAAACGGAGCAGGCTGATGTTCACGAACGAGCGGCTGTTGCCATAAACAGCGGCGTTCCTGCAGATGATGTCGAGATCATCGTTTCCCGGGCGGTGAAGCGCGGCGCAGACGCCGGGACGATCAACCGGCTCGTCGATACCGTCCTGTCCGCGAAAAAAGCCGGGCTGCCTACCGGTCCTGTCCTGGACAGGATCGAACAGGGGCTGTCGAAAGGCGTGCCACCCGGCCGCATTGATGCCGCTTCCCGGCAGCTGGCGGAGAAGCTGGCAATTGCTCAACCCCTTGTTGACGAGATTATCCGCAACGGAATAAAGCCGCGAGGCAAGGCGGAGCGGGAGGAGGCAATCGAGGCAACGGCCCGGGCGCTCGAGAAATCCCTGTCCGTTGACGAGCTCAAAGGCATGGGCGCTTCCGTACAGAGCAGGAAGGGATCCATGCCGCTCTTTACGAGCGCGGTGAACACGTCAGCCTATTTTGCCGGAAGCGGCATGTCCGCAAAGACGGCAACGCGCATTGTCCGGGATGCGGTGGGCAGCGGCTATTCCGAGCGGGACCTGGACGGCATGGTGAGACGGACCGCCGAAGAGATGCGGCGGGGAACAAGCGCTGAGGATGCCGGCCTGGGCATGGAACGGGGGAATATGGGCGGCGGCCGCGGCATGGGTTCAGGTTCAGGCATGGGCATGGGTTCAGGCTCGGGCTCGGGATCAGGATCAGGATCAGGGATGGGCAGCATGGGAGGACGCAGGAAGTGATCAGGCTTCCGGCCTGATCTTGAACGATGTTCAAAATAAAGTTGGATCGTCCATCAAGCGGCGAAAAATGCACAAGGAGGAACAAAGTATGAAACGGATATTCGGATTGATCGGGGCGCTCGTGCTGGTGCTTGCAGTGGCGGGTGCAGTATGGGCAGCGGAGACAAAGGAAGAAAAAGCCCTCAATAAGCAGGCAGGAGAGATCAGTGCGACGGCTAAGACCAGCCAGGGCGAAAAGGTCGTTATGGGACGGCTCGAAAAGGAATTCAACGTGACCAATACGCAGGTCCAGGGCCTCAGGGACAAGAAGCTCGGGTACGGCGAGATCGCCGTCGTTCTCTCGCTGTCCTCAAAGATGACCGGCGGCGTGACGGATGCAAACATCCAGCAGGTCATGACCCTGCGTCAGGGACCGCCCACGATGGGATGGGGCGAGATCGCCAGGAAGCTCGGAACCAAGCTCGGGCCCACGGTTTCCCGGGTAAGGACCATGAACCGGGAAACGAACCGGGAGATGAACCGGGAGATGAACGCCGGTAAAGAGAAAGGCATGGGAAGTCATCAGGGACAACAGGGTGATATGGGCCGCGAGGGCATGGGCCGCGAAGGGGCAGGCGGCGGATCGGGCATGTCCCACGGCAAAGGCAGGTAACGGGATCAACGATACAAATGCTTTCTCACGAAGGGCTGTCTTTTCCGCTTCCTGGGTGGTATACTGGAAACGAAGACAGTCCTTCGTTTTTTGTTTGTAATCCCACGTTAATGGAGCGATGCCAATGAATGACGATCAGATG
>DAIDTZ010000388.1 GCA_027456925.1 Nitrospirota bacterium | reverse complement strand
TCCCGAAGTACCCGGCCCCCCCAACGAGACAAGACAAGCGCTTATGGAATATTTTATGATATTCCTGTATCATCGTAGCCGTGCATTCCTCTGACGATCTTAATAGTATAAAGAGATTCCAGGACGGTGATATATCCGCATTCGGCGATATCGTCCTCAAATACCAGGACAGGATATACAACCTCTGCCGTTACATGCTCAGGAACGCCAATGACGCCGAGGATGCCGCTCAGGATGTGTTTCTGAAAGCCTACCAAGCCCTGCCCAAATTCCGGCCCGAAGCATCCTTATATACCTGGCTCTACCGAATCGCCACCAACACCTGTATCGACTACAGGAAAAAGCCGCTCTTTGAATCCCTCTTCGGCGATTCCAATGAAGGGGAAAGGCTTGTCTATGATCGCGTCTCCGATGCCCCGTCTCCCGAAAAGCTCTACGAGTCAAAGCAAATAGGCCAGGCTTTGCAGGAAAGCCTGGGGAAGTTATCGCCGAAACTGAGGGCGATCATCATTCTGAAGGAGATCGAGGAGCTGTCGTATGAAGAAATTGCCAATACTCTTGAAATTTCAATGGGAACAGTCCAATCCCGGATCGCCCGGGCGCGGGATGAACTGCAAAAATTAATGATGAAATTTAGGGAACAAAATCCAACGTAGATCGTTTAACAGGATAGGAGATAAAAATGAGTTGTCCAAAGACAAAACTTATCTCGGCATACCTTGACAAGGAAATGGGGCTTCGTGAAAAGACCGCATTTGAAACCCATGTGCAGGGCTGCACCAAGTGCTCGTACCGGCTTGAAGAGGCGCGATCACTGAAAGCAGCCTTTGCAAAAACGGAAAGCCATCCCGCACCCTACGGGTTTGCCACAAGGGTCATGGCGCGAACCGCAGCGCTGGAGAAAAGGAAATTGCCGTGGTTCGTTCCGCTTTTCATCAGATTTGCGGAAACGGCGGCCTTGATCATCGTCATTTTCGTGGGCATTATCGCCGGAAAGGTCATGACGAATGGATCCGCAACGGAGCAGACGAACATTGCATCGTCACTTTCCCTCGATCTTTTCGCTGCGACACCTCCTGGTTCCCTGGGGGGCGCCTATATTGCCGTGACGGAGGCTGGAAATGAAAAATAACCTCCTCAAGTTCGCCTTGGCTGCTTCCCTGATCCTGAACCTGTCGGTCTTTGCAACCGCCGGATACCGTTATTATATGCAGTCGCAGTACTGGGTCTCTCCTTTTGGCAGAGTTATGGAAAAAGACCGGTTTTTGTTTGAGGAGTTGTCCCTGAAGCCTGAACAGATGGCTGCGATGAAAAGCAAAGCAGTGCCCTTTCGCGCGGAGATCGACAGGCGCAGACAGGCAATAGACGCAAAGAGGAAAGAGCTGATAGCGCTCATGCGGCAGCAGAATCCGAATAAGAAGGCAATTGACGACGCGATCACGGAGATAAGCGGAAAACAGGAGGAGATGCAACGGATGATCGTCGGCCACATGCTTGAGATAAAGGCTTCTCTCGACGTGGACCAGCAGCGGAAATTTTTTGATCTGATAGAGCAGACGATGAAAAGCGGGAGGCAGGTGGGATGTCTACCATCGAAAAACTGATTGACCTTGGACCGTCGCAGTGCGAATTTCCCCGACTTGGATGTAAAGAATGCATCACCGGAAATCGTATGCATTCTCTTGTTCTGGGCTTATTCCTCGTGATCACACTGTCGGTGAATGCGCAGGCTGAAACGGCCAAGGACGGCGTTTATCAGTCGCTTAGCCTCGAAGATTGCCTTGCACTGGCACGGGGAAACAGCCCGATCCTGATAGGCGCCACTGAAAAAGTCCAGGAATTACTCGCGGACTATCGGGCTGTCCGATCGGAATTTTTCCCGAAGCTTGCCCTGGTCTCCCACTATGAACGAGCAAACCCGGACCGATTGTCGCCTGGAGGGGGCAATCCGTCTATGGCATTGTTCAAAGAGGAAGGGCTGGTAAGCGTCACCGGCAAACAGGTCCTCTTCAATGGAGGTAAAACACGATACGACGCGAAAGCCGCAAGAATCGGCGCGGATGCGCAGAGGCAGGAGGAACTGAGTACCGCCGACGAAGTGACGTACGCCGTAACCGAAGCCTTCTACCGTCTTCTGGAGGCCAAAGAGGATCTGAGTGCAGCTACGGAGGCTTTGAAACAAAGGCAGGATTTTGCCGTTCTTACCGAAGCTTTTTTCAAGGCCGGCAAGGTGACCAGGCTCGACTCTCTCAGGGCGCAATCGCAGGTATCTGATGCGGAACTGGCCAGAACGGAAGCTGAAAACGCCGTCTCCCTGGCAGGTGAAATCCTGGCCCGAATCATGGGCCTGAAAGAGCAGGCGGCCGTGGACATCCACGGAGGGTTGCCCCAGGAATTTACGCCGCCCCCCGGGATCGACATGTTGTGGCAGGAGACCCTGAACAACAATCCGGAAATCAGGCGGCTCGACTTGGAGGTCGAACAAAGCCATGCCCTTGCCAGGGCCGCCGACGGCGGCTACTTCCCGGAAGTCAGTCTCCAGGGGAATGCGGGGACGCGCCACCAGAACACAGGGGGAACCAGGGACGAATGGATGGCCGGGGTCTTTTTAGAGTTTCCCTTTTTTGAGGGCGGGTTGACCAAGGCCCAGGCAGCGGCAGCCGACTCCCGATACCTTCAGTCAATCGAACGAAAGAGGGACCGCCTCAATGGTCTCCACGTGGATTTGTCGGCAGCATGGAAGGCCTGGGAAAATGCCCGTCAGGGTGTGACGGCCACACAGCAAACCCTGGCCGTCAAGGAAGAGGCGTATAAAAGTTCCGAGACCCTTTACCGCTATGGAAAGGCAATTGGGTTGGATGTGCTGCAGGCACAGGTGGACCTGACGGCATCGCGGTTCGATTTCATCAGATACGCGGTGAATTACGAGGTTGCACGGGCGCGGGTCGAACAAATCTCGGGATCGAAACAGCGCCTTGCAGGCGGGGAAAGAAAAAAGGGAGGTCAGGAAAAGTGAAGCTGCCAGATAAAAAAATGATTACGATCGCCGTTGTTGCCGTTCTTGCCCTTTTATTTGTCGGCTACCGGATATTTCTGCGCCACCCGAGCGTAGTCGCCATCGTAGTGAAAAAAACGGATATTCACGGCAGTGTTCATGGGCCAGGCACCGTTCAGTCGAAGGTGCCGGTGACTGTGAGCACCAAGATAACGGGCATCATAACGAAGCTCTATGCGGACCAGGGAAACAAGGTGCGCAGAGGCCAGCTCCTGGCTGAACTGGATTCTGCCGAACTGCGGGCGAGAGAGGCCGCGGCCCATGCTGCCAAAAGCCGCGCTGAGCGCGACCTCGGCCGGGCCAAGGCCGACCTGGTAAAGTCCCAGGCCAACCTCGCCCTGGCCCAGAGCAATTATCAGCGGGACCTGGAAGTTTTCACGCCCGGCTACATCTCGCAGGCTGCGTTCGACACTACAAAGACCGCTCTCGGCGTGGCCGAAAGCGATGTTGCCGCTCAGCAGGCAGCCGTGAATGCCATGGAAGCGGCAGTAAGCCAGGCGGAATCGGAAATTCATGCAACCGAAGCGCTCACCGGTTATGCGCGGATTGTCGCACCCATGGACGGCATCATCACCGTGCGCAAGGCGGAAGCGGGTGATACCGTGTCTCCCGGCGCGCCCATTTTTCAAATGGTGAATTACCAGATATGGGCTGCCTCATGGATCGACGAGACCAGGATAGCCCAATTGCGCGAGGGACAGAAAGCCGTAATCACGCTGCGGTCGGGGCGGGTCTTTCCCGGAGAAGTCATTCGCCTCAACAAGGAGGCGGACAGCGTGACGCGTGAACTGGAGGTGGATGTGCTGTTCGACACCCTTCCCGCTCCCCTGGTCATCGGCGAAGAGACCGAGGTTGATATTGATACGGGCGTTCAGACAGCTCCTGCCGTCCCCTTGTCCGCAGTAACGGAGCGGAACGGGGCCAAAGGAGTGATGGTGATTACCGACGGCATAACCAGTTTCCGTCCGGTCATTACCGGGCTGCAGGACGGACAGCGGATCGCTGTTTTGGAGGGAATCAAAGAAGGCGATATGGTAATTATCAATCCGGCCGGAATCGAGCCGGGCAGGAAAATCAAACCTGAGATCAAGGCGGGCAGGGAGAAGCAGAACCGGTAATGCCGGCGGATAATGAATTCCATACGGAACACGGCATCGGAGCCGGGAATCAAGAGGGATTATGGATCTAGCCGTAAATGACCTGAGGCTCCATAAAGTGCGGTTCATTGCCACCATCGTGGGCGTGGGCCTGCTGTTTACCATCGTCTTAGCCATGAACGGCCTCTATCGGGGAAACATCTTCGAGGGCTTGGCTCTGATCAATGCGACCAATCCCGATCTGTGGGTCGTGGAACGATACCGGGGAGGTCCCTTTAACGAACAGTCCACGCTTCCGGAGTTTTACCATTACAGCATCAAGGCTGTTCCCGGTGTGGAGAAGGCCAGTCCTTTTATCTATTATACCGTAGAAAGGCCGATAGGCGGCATAAGCCGGCATTTCAGCATAGTCGGGTATGATGTTTTCGGCGGGCTCGGCGGGCCACAGAAGATTTTTGCCGGCAGGGGCATCCAGCAGGCCCATTACGAGATGGTTGCTCACGTCAAGCTGGGAGCGCATATAGGAGACAGGATCCCCCTGGGTTTGCATACCTATACGGTGGTAGGGTTGACCAAGGAGGCCGTATCTTCGGACGGAGAAGCGCTGGTGTATCTCTCCCTGCCTGATGCCCAGGAAGTGCTTTATCAGAGAGACAACGAAGAGGTGCGCAACCAGCAGGAAAGGTCGCTCAGGACCCTTGCCGGGCAGAGCTATTTATCTCCAAGCCAGGCCGAAAAATTGCTGGTCGTTTTGCGGCCGGACACCCACATCATCAATGCCATCCTGGTGCGATTAAAACCCGGCGTAGATCGCACCGATATAAAGCGCCGGATCGAGCAATGGCAGTACCTCTCCGCATTTACCACGCAGGATGAGATTGAATTGATGCTCAAAGGGCGGCTGTCCGGCATGTCAAAACAGCTTCTGCTGTTCAGAACGCTGCTGTTGATCATCTCCGTCGTTATCATTACCCTGGTGGTCTATACCTTTACCATGGAGAAAATCCGCAGCATCGCGGTCATGAAACTCATCGGCGCCCCGAATTCAGTGATCATCCGCATGATCATGGAGCAATCGCTCCTTCTGACGGTGAGCGCCTTCTTGTTCGCTCTGATCCTGATCCAGAGCACCTACCAGATGTTCCCGAGGACCATCCTGAGGGTGCCGGGCGACGACCTCCTCGCCTTCGTCGTGTCTTTCGTGGGAGGGATTCTTGCCAGCACCCTGGGACTCGTGCATGCGCTACGGACCGAGCCCGCCATGGCTCTGGGAGGGGAATAGTGGAGATCCTCAAAGTCGAAGGTCTGTCAAAGATTTTCGGGTCCGGACACCTGGAGGTCAGGGCGCTCGAAGACATCAATCTGTCTGTATCGCAGGGCGAGCTTGTAGCGCTCCTGGGGCCGAGCGGGTCCGGCAAGACCACTCTCCTTCTTTGCATCAGCCTGATCCTGGATCCGACGGGAGGCAGGATCGTTTTTGACGGTCAGGATATATTCCTTAAAAACGGGGGGCATGCCCCGGACATCCGACGACTGCGGCGTGAAAAAATAGGCTTCATCTTCCAGGCGCACAACCTCATCCCTTTCCTGAGCGCCCGGCAGAACGTGTTCTTCCCCCTGAGCCTGGTGGACATGAAAAAAGAAGAAGCAGACCGCCGGGTAATGGAGCTTCTGGAATACATGGAGATCGCGGACCGGGCCGACTACCTGCCGGCGCGTCTTTCCGGCGGCGAACAACAGCGGGTGGCCATCGCGCGCGCGCTGGCTAACAAGGCTAAGCTGATCCTCGCCGACGAGCCGACGGCCTCCCTCGACACCGGCAGGGGGAAGAGGGTGATGGAATTGTTGAAGAAGATCGCCAGGGAGAACCAGTCGGCGGTCATCGTGGTGACGCATGACGTGCGGATGATCGAGGGGTTTGACCGTGTTTACCACTTGAAGGACGGTCGGCTTGACCAGGGCCCGCAGTCCTGAGACAAAAAAAGCAAGAATTTCCGGCCCAAGGAGCTGAAACAGAAAACAAAGATCATACAAACTGCCAGCCGGTCGCCTTTGTGTCATATATCGGTGGGCAAATGGATGAAGGCTTCCGGCTATGCTTTTGTCAGCCTGGAGCGGAAAGACCGGTGCGCCAGGATCACGGCGCAGCAGAATTGCACCGAATGCCATGGTACAAACGTCCCAACAGCGCCGATGGTAAAAAAGTAATTTATTGAATTGTAGGGACAAGGGCGGGAGGCAATAAATCCCGCCCTTTTTGTGCGTGATCAAACCACTTGCTTCATTGCTCCTTTTAAGGCAGAATTACGCGCAGATGAATGGGCCTGAAGCAAAAATAATGACAGCAGTTGCCGGGGGAGACCTGGCGGCGTTCCGGACCATCGTTGAACTCCACCACAAACCTCTCATAAGTTTTATTGCACGGTTTACGGGAGACAGGGATTCGGCGGAGGATATTGCCCAGGAAGTATTTCTGTGCGTATTCAAGGCTGCAAAGGACTACAAGCCGCAGGCAAAATTCAGGACCTGGCTTTTTACCATAGCCACGAACCTATGTTTAAATGAAATAAGGAACAATAAAAGCCGTCCCAAAATTGCCGATCTGCCAGACTTGCACGAACAAGAATATCCTATTATTGCCCCTGAGGCTTTCTCTCCCCAAAAAACGGCCGAAAATACGGAACTGAGCACGGCTGTTCGCAAGGCAATCCAAAGCCTGCCGGAAAATCAGAGGATCGCAATACTATTAAGGCGATACAACGAATTCTCCTATAGCGAGATCAGCAAGATAATGGGCATTTCCACGTCAGCGGTCGAATCCCTGATCCAGCGGGCACGCCAAAACCTGAAAACACAACTGACCCTCTATTTCTGATATCGCACAAAGCCGGCTAATATAAAATTCCAAGAGGGCTGATCAAGTATATGCATCTGTTTTACTGTCTCTCGCGGCAACTTCCGTGCTTATTGCAATCATGGGCTCACGAATTAGGCAAAGGAACTTGCAAGGGCCTATATCAAGAGTCAAACACGATAAACTTACCATGGCGACGGGGAAAGAGCTTGGATGATGAGAACGCAAGAATAGAGCATGAAACGGAAGCTGGATAATGAATCAAAACTTAGAATTATAGCTTGACTTCGCTCTTCGTTTCTATGTATTCTGTTGCAACCATGAAATGGCAAGCATTAATCGTTCTTACGGCAATCGCCCTCAGTATCGCTGTTCCACCCTCGTTGCCTTTTCTGTCTGATCACGGCGCGGTGGCAGCAATCGGTGCCCTCGACGTTTGCCACTCGACAACGCCGGCCCTTTCTTCGAACGGCAATATGCCCTGTATAAACGAATGTGCATGCCGTCCTCTTCCGTTAGCATTGAACAAAGTTGCTGAAATCGAGAATCTTCCTTTTAAACCTTCACTCATCGTTTTTCAAGACGAACGTCCTCCTAAAGCCTGATCAGCAGCCCTGTCATCACAAAAACCGAAGTCGAGAGCTTTTAATTTCATAACGGCGCAGGCATATGTACGTGCATGCCTGCGCATGGATTGTCCGTTACGGACATTCCTCCCGTTTAAGCTCGGATCCGCTTCGGCATATCCATGATACCTTGCTCGCACATAATGATGTCATCGAAGCCGAGTCATTTTTTCGACTCCCGATGGAGAAATTCGTATTTTTTAATTGTGCACGGCAAATCAATCTTCAATGCTGCAATGCATTGAATAATCTCACGTGGCAGGAGACTAAATTTATGAATAGCACGGAAACAAAAAATGAACTTTCCAGAAGAGATATGCTGATAACCGGCGGAAAGATCGCCGCTGGTGCCGCGATAGCATCCATGGCAGTCCTTAGTGCCGTAAAAAAATCCGACGCCTATGAAAATTCAGGCGCAGCGACGTTCAAGTATGCAAAGCTGGACCCGTATGAGGTGGGCCAGATCACGTATGATAACTACTTCAAGAGGTGGTGCACGTCCTCGGTCATCGCAGGCTTTGTCGAAAACCTGAAAAAGAAAGGCACGACAGGATGGAATGATTTCCCGATTGACGCCTATCGCTGGTCGCACGGCGGGTTCGCGGGCTGGGGTGCGCTGTGCGGCACCTTGCCCGGCGCGGGAGTGATCATTGGGCTTGTTACCAAGGACACCGATGTGGCCGAGGCAATGACCAATGACCTTGCTTTTTATTATTCGTACACGGACCTGCCGAGCTTCACGCCGGCAAAGGTGCTGAAGGCGCCGATCAAGCACATGACCATATCCGGGACCCCCATCTGCCATATTTCAGTTGGGAAGTGGATGCGGGCGGAAGGAGTGGGTTTCCTGTCGAATGAGCGGCAGGAGCGGTGCGCCCGTATGGCGGCAAACGTTGCTATGGAAGCGGTCGGGATGCTGAACGAGTACCATGCCACCGGATCGTATAAACCGAAACACAAGCCGCTCTACAATGTTATCGCAAACGGCATCACGTCGCAGAACAACTGCTCGGACTGCCACGGCCAGAACCCGCCGTCGCCGAGAGAGACTTACGAGTCTTTGGAAAAGTAAGCAGGAGCGAGCGGAAGGGGCGACCCTTCCGCTTCATTAAATCAATATC
>DAIDTZ010000387.1 GCA_027456925.1 Nitrospirota bacterium | reverse complement strand
CTATTCGTTTGGACCTGGGGGTGTCCGCCATTTTTATATTTATTTCTAATAAATTTTTTCGACAACACATATTGTTTTTTTCTGTTATACTTACAAATAAGGTCCGGTGTTGAGTCGTTCCATTGGGATTATAAAGCTTTTCTCATTACCCGATACGTTAACGAAGGCGGAGGCGCAAAAGAACATGAAGATCATTGTCGAGAACCTGTCGGCCGACATCACCACGGAGAAGCTGAAAAGTATTTTCGACCAGATTGGCGCGGTCGAATCGGTCAAATTAAAGACCGACCTGTTGACCAGGCGTCCGAGTGGCACGGGCTATGTAGAAATGTTACTTGATGTGGATGCCTTCCGGGCGGTGAACTGCCTTAACGGTGCAACAATGCATGACAGAAAGATTTTTCTTACAGAAGAACAACCGCTGCTGGCACGCGCAAAACAACTGCTGGAACAGGGCATGAAATTCCAAGGGATTAATCTCGGCTTTCATAAGCAAAAAGAAGAACGCAATCACTAGCAGCTCTGCTTCCTGCTCGATGCGATTTTTTATGTGGCCTGCGAGGTATGGTGCATTTATTTGTTGTCAGCATCCTCAATCAATATTTTGCGCTGACGTAAAGAAAGTATGAATAAAGATGTCCTCGATTTCCAATTCTATTTTACTATCCTTACCTTCCGGAGATAGTAAGCCTTCCAGTGCCTCCGCTGTACTTCCCGTTTCACAATGATGTTTTTTATCTTTCCTCGACGCAGTAGTGACGCTTTTTTTTGCTCGATAAAAGAGAGCATTTCAGTTGTTGAATAGAAGCAGGACTTTTTGTAATACTATATTACTCGTTTTTTTATTGCACCTCATTATCTTCATCTCCCTTTTGCTTCGCAGTACATTTATCACAAAAAAGTGCATGTTATATCGGTGCTATAATAAGTAGCAGAAGCAGCATTCAAGAACGGCAAAAATACACCGAGCGGAAACTACGAGAAATAAATTTGCAGTTGAGCGAAAGTGATAATGGCATTTCCGAAGAGAGGTCAAGGTCATGACGATAACGGAAATAATACTGGCCATTGGCGTAACAGCTTTTATCATTTACGCGGCGTTTAACATTTTCTATCTCGTGGAATTGCGGCGGACGAGTTTCGCAATGCGGCAACTTGTCGAAAAGGCCGAGGAGAATATCCATCCCACATTGGCAGCGCTGAGACGCGCCCTTGAGGACATCGGAACGGTCACCGATAATGTCGCGGAGCTCTCGAAGAGTCTGCGAGAAGCGGCTCATGCCGTCACCGCAGTTGAAAAAAGGATCAAAGAGCTGTACCTGGCGTATGAAGATGGTATCAGCGAAGCCGCCCGTGCAAATATTGCCGGAGTTCAGGCGGGCATCAAGGCAGGGGTTGGGACCCTGTTGAAAGGTCTAAAGAGCAAGGAGGAGGGATCATTATGAAAGACAAACCGGCGACAAAAGAACATCCGATTTTCCTACCCTTTCTGGTCGGTGGCACCGTGGGCTCGATTGTTGGCCTCTTATTAGCACCGAAGCCGGGAAAAGAGATGAGAAAGCAAATCAGGGATCTGGCTGAAGACAGCAAGCATAAAGTCGCGTCAGCCATTTACAAAAGCAGAGAATTTTACACCGAGGCGGTAACTGCCGCAAGCCGCGCCATTGATGCGGGGAAACAGGCTTATATCCAGGAACGAGAAAAGACGGCAATAGTGCACTAACGGATATACGCTCACTCACTCGCCCCCTTTTCATGTTATCGGTGCTGAGGGGCTTTCATGCCGACAAAAGGGACATCCGCTTGCGTGCGGGTGTCCTTTGTATTGTAACATGCCAAATCGATTTTCGAAAAGCGCAGAGGATCGTTCATGAACGTCAGCTCATATTCCTTCGGCACCATAGTGATAGAGGGGGAAAAGTATACCGCCGATGTTATTATTTATCCCGATCATATTGATGCCTCCTGGTGGAGAAAGGAAGGGCACCGGCTCCAGATCAGTGATCTCGCAGACATTCTCGCCCTGCGGCCCGATATTCTCATTATCGGAACGGGAAAATTCGGAATGATGACCGTTCCTGAAGAAACAATCGCCTTTGTTGCCTCGAAGAACATTGAAACCCGGGTAATGAAAACAAGTCGGGCCGTTGATCTCTATAATTCCCTTCAGGGCACGAGATTGGTTGTTGCCGCACTCCATCTTACCTGCTGACCTCTTCAGGAAAAACACTGTCCGGCCTGTTCCCGTAACAAGAAAAAAAGGCCCGCGCTGAAATAGTCAGCGCGGGCCTTGCAGATTTTCTTTTTTTATTTCGAACTTCTTTTTAGAACACGCCTTTGACCTTGCCGGTCTCCACATCAACGTCCACGCGGCGATAAGCCGGGTCTGATGACGTTCCGGGCATAAGCGTAATGGTTCCGGCAACGGGAACGACAAAGCCCGCGCCTTTATAGGTGAGGATATCCCTGATCCGGAGCCTCCACCCCTTGGGAACGCCCTTGAGGTTGGGATTATCCGTGAGCGAAAGATGGGTCTTCACCATGCAAACACCCATTTTGGCCAGATCGGGATCTGCCTCCATTTTCTTCGCCTTGGTCTCCGCCTCAGGCGTGTAATCCACGCCATCCGCGCCGTACACTTCCTTTGCAATCAATTCAATGCGCTGCCGGAGCGGAGTGCTGAGCTCATAGAGGAATTTGAAGTCATTCTTCTCGTTGCAGGCGTCAATCACGGCATCGGCGAACTCCAGGGCGCCGTCGCCGCCCTTTTCCCAGTGACGGGACAGGGCCACGCGCGCGCCGGCTGCCTCGGCGAGCCTTCTGACCGCCTTGATCTCGTTGTCCGTGTCGGTGTAAAAGGCATTGATGCACACAACCGGGTTGATACCGGCCTTCTTCACGGTCTTGATATGATGGATCAAATTGTCGCAGCCCTTCTCAACCCAGCCCACATTCTCGCCCTTATACTCGGCGGGCATGGGCTTGCCCGGCACCGGGATCGGAGCGCCGCCATGGCACTTGAGCGCCCGGATCGTGGCAACGACAACAGCAGCGTGAGGCTTGAGGCCCGACATGCGGCACTTCAAGTTCCAGAACTTCTCGAAGCCGATGTCCGCGGCAAAGCCCGACTCGGTCACGACATAGTCGCCGAGTTTCAAGCCCACGCGGTCGGCGATGATGGACGACTGGCCGATGGCGATGTTTGCGAACGGCCCGGCGTGTACGAACACGGGCTGGCCCTCGATGGTCTGAAGCAGGTTCGGGTTTAAGGCCTCGACCATCCAGGCGGTCATGGCGCCGTCCACGCCGAGATCGGCCGTGGTGACCGGCGCGCCGTCCTTGCTGTAGGCGACGACGATCCTGCCCATGCGTTCGCGCATGTCCTTCAGGTCCTTGGCAACGGCCAGGATGGCCATCACTTCAGACGACACGGCGATGGCAAACCCGGACTTCATCATGAAGCCGTTCGATTTGCCGCCCATGCCGATGACGATCTCGCGAAGCGACTGGGCGCAGAAGTCCATGATCCACTTCATTTCGACGTTGTGCGGGTCGATATTGAGGCGTTTTAATTTTCTTTTTGCAAGCTGCTCGTCGTTGTAGTTGAACTCATGCTGCATGCGGGAGGTCAAGGCCACCATGGCCAGGTTATGAGCGTTCATGATGGCATTAATGTCGCCCGTAAGGCCGAGCGAGAACGGCGTGAGCGGAATGACCTGCGAAAGACCGCCCCCTGCGGCCGAACCTTTGATGTTCATGGTCGGTCCGCCCGAAGGCTGCCGGATCGCCGCAATCACGTTCTTGCCGCGCTTGCCCAGGCCCTGCGTCAGGCCGATGGTCGATGTCGATTTGCCTTCACCGAGCGGGGTCGGGGTGATGGCCGTCACATCGATGTACTTGCCGTCTGGCTTTCCCTCAAAGCGTTTCAGGACCTTCTTGAAGTCAACCTTAGCGATGTAGTGTCCGTGCAGCAGGAGCTCGTCGTCGTTCAGCCCCATTTTCTTTGCGATCTCGGTGATCGGCTTCATTCTCTGTTCAGAGTCTTCAGCGATTTCCCAGTCCGCATGCTTCGTAGGATCAAGTGCCATTCCATACCTCCCTTGTCGAAAATAATAAGTTTAAACTGTTTGAGCGGCCTTTCATTAATAGCTGATCAGGAGCTTCATCAGCTTTTCATTCATGGAGTGTACATTTTTGCTGGCAATACGCGCAATGGTCTTCATGATCTTGTACATCATGGTTGCGTCACTTTGCTCGAACGCCTTAAAGTCCTCGGTCTTGAAGCGATACACTTCCGTGTCGTCGATCGCCGTAGCGTCGGCGCCATGGGTAGGTTTGTTCTCGATCACCGAGAGCTCGCCGAAAATATGATTTTCCGAGAGGAGGGCAAGCGTCTGCTTCCAGCCGTCGGCGGTCAGCATCGAGATCTCAACCTTCCCGGTCTTGACCAGGAAGATGCCTTTGGTCTGCTCACCTGCTTTGAAAATCGGTTTCCCCTTGGCAAACTTCTCGACAGTAATCTTCTTGGCGATCGCCCCAAGCTCGGTTTCTGTCAGGT
The DNA here is from genome assembly GCA_027456925.1 of Nitrospirota bacterium. Classification (GTDB taxonomy): domain Bacteria; phylum Nitrospirota; class UBA9217; order UBA9217; family UBA9217; genus JAJYKN01. Next base: position 25,921 of record DAIDTZ010000387.1, on the reverse strand, counting down.
CGCTGAAGAGCAGTTGTTTCTTGAGTTCCGATGTATCGGCCATGGTATCCTCCTCGTTGTCTATACTCGTCTCAGCCGCATGAATCGCTGAGCACGCAGAAGTTTGAATCCAAAATTTTCAACTTTATCTTTTTACTCTGCGATCTCTGCCTGCGCCCAGCGCTTATGAATGCATGGCGCGAATGCAGGGTGCTTCCTCAGCAATAAAAATCTTAAGCCTTCTCGATCCGCACCGCCGACACCTTGAATGAAGGTATCTTTGACAGCGGGTCGAGTGACGTGCTGCTCGTCAGTACATTGGCCGCCGCTTCCTTGAAATGGAAGGGGATAAAAATCACTCCGGCGTTGGGCCACTTTGAAACCCTGGCCTTGGCTATGATGGACCCGCGGCGCGAGCTGACTTTCACCTGTTTTCCATCCACGATCGCAAGTCTCTTCGCGTCCTCCGGGTTGATCTCGACGTACGCCTCCGGCGACACGGCGTTGATCGGCTTGACCCTCCTCGTCATGCTGCCGGTATGATACTGAAATAACTGTCTGCCCGTCGTGAGGATGAAGGGATAGTCCTTATCGGTAAGCTCCACTGATTGTTTGTATTTCACGAGGGAGAACCTGCCCTTGCCGCGCGGGAATCCTCCCTTGAACAGGAATTGCGTTCCCGGATGATCGTTGGTGGGACAGGGCCACTGCAGGCCGCCGTCTTCGAGCCTGGCGTAGCTCATGCCGGCCATCGCGGGCCAGGCCTGTCCGATCTCGCGGAATATCTCCACCGTATGGTGATAGGACATTTCATAGCCCATGCGCTTCGAAAGTTCCATGATGATGAGCGAGTCTTTCATGGCGCTGCCGGGAGAGTTCACCGCCCTCCGCACCCGCTGGACCCGCCGCTCGGTGTTGGTAAACGTGCCGACTTTTTCCGCGAACGACGAGGCCGGGAGCACTACGTCCGCCAGCTCCGCCGTCTCGGTCATAAAGATGTCCTGCACAACCAGGAAGTCGAGCGCTTTGAGCGCCTTGGTGGTATGTGCCACATCGGGATCGCTGATGATCGGGTTTTCTCCCATAATGTACAGGGCCTTGATGACGCCTTTTTCTGCGGCAGGAAGCATCTCCGTTGCAGTCAAGCCTTCCTTGTCCGACAGTTTTACCTTCCAGAGGGCTTCGAACTTCTCCCGAATCGCCGGGATCGTGACCCGTTGATACCCCGGATAGCTGTTGGAGATGCAGCCCATGTCTGTGGCGCCCTGAACGTTGTTCTGGCCGCGGAGCGGATTGACCCCCGCGCTCTCCTTGCCGAGGTTGCCGGTCAAAAGCGCCAGGTTTGCGACGGAGAAAACGTTCTCGGTGCCGTGCGCGTGCTGGGTGATCCCCATGGTGTAATAGATGCCGGCCTTGTCCGACCCAGCGTAGAGGCGCGCTGCTTTGACGATCAGCTCCGCCGGGACACCGGTGATCTTCGAGACTGCCTCGGGCGTGTACTCATCGATATTTTTCCTGAACTCATCGTCGAAGCCTTCGGTCATGGACGAGATGAAATCCTTCTTGATGAGGCCTTCTTTTACGATGACATGCATCATCCCGTTCAAAAGCGCCACGTCCGTCCCGGGCTTGTGCTGCAGCCAGATGTCCGCAAACCGGACCATCGGCACCCGCCGCGGATCGGCAATGATGATCTTCGCCCCCTTGCGCTTCGCCTTGATCATCTTAAGCGCGACGATGGGGTGGTTTTCCTTGGTGTTCGAACCGATGATGAACAACACGTCGTTGTTCTCGATCTCGGCCATCGAGTTTGTCATTGCCCCGGAACCGAATACAGTGGCCAGACCGGCCACAGTCGAGCTATGTCAGTACCGCGCGCAGTGGTCGACATTGTTCGTGCCGATCCCCGCGCGGATGAATTTCTGGAACAGGTAATTTTCCTCGTTCGTACAGCGCGCGGAGGAGAGGCCGCCGATGGCGTCGGGGCCATGCTTCTCCTTGATGGCGCCGAGCTTCTCGGCAATGAGGTCGAGCGCCTCGTCCCAGGAAGCAGGGACGAACTTGCCGTCCTTCTTGATGAGCGGCGTCGTAAGCCGGGCGGGGATATTGATAAAACTGTATCCGAACCGTCCCTTGACGCAGAGCCAACCTTCGTTGATCGTATCGGGCCGCGAGGTGACGCGCACCACTTCGTTCCGGGAGACGTGGAGGGTGACGTTGCAGCCGCAGCCGCAATAGGTGCAGACCGTCTCGACTTCTTTTACGTCCTTCTGCCTGCCCTTGCCCACGGACTGCTTGCCCATGAGCGCGCCGGTGGGGCAGATGCTGACGCATTGGCCGCAGAACTCGCAGTTCAAATCCTTTTCAAAGGCCGGTGACACCTTGGCGGTGAATCCCCTGCCCGCAACGTCGATCGCACCGAGCCCCTGGATTTCGTCGCACACGCGCACGCATTTGCCGCAGAGGATGCACTTCTCCATGTCCCGCTCGATAAACGGGTTCTGGTCTTTTTTCGTGTACTGACGCCGCTCGCCAACAAACCGGTTCGACCGGATGTCGTAGAAGTAGGCCAGTTCCTGGAGCGTGCAGTCTCCCGCCTTATCGCAGATCATGCAGTCGTTGGGATGGTCGGACAGGAGGAGTTCCACGATCGTTCTGCGTTGCCGCTCGATCTGCTCGTTCGTGGTCTCGATCTCCATGCCCTCGGTCACCGGGGTCGTGCACGCCGTTACCGGACGGGGCATGCCCTTCACCTGGATGAGGCAGAGCCTGCATCCCCCGTGGGGTTCGAGCCGCGGGTCGTCGCAGAGCGTCGGGATGTAGATGTCATTCCGCCGCGCGGCATCGAGAATGGTGACGCCGTCGGGTACTATTATTTGCTTTCCATTTATGGTCAGGTTAGCCATCTTTACTCCGCCATTCTAAACTTCCGGAAAGAGAGCAGGTTCATCGATTTCCAATCCGCAATCCCCATTCCACAATTAGCTTCTACCCTTTTTTGATCGCCTTGAACTTGCACGTTTCGAAACAGGCGCCGCACTTGATGCAGATGTCCTGGATGATCTTGTGCGGCTTCTTTTTCTCGCCGATAATGGCGCCCGCGGGGCAGACCCGCGTGCAGGCGGTACAGCCCTTGCAGAACTCCTCGAGGATGCTGTACGAAAGGAGGTCCTTGCACACGCCGGCAGGACAGCGCTTTTCGTAGATGTGCGCCTCATACTCATCGCGGTAGTATCTGATCGTGGAAAGGACCGGGTTCGGCGCGCTCTGGCCCAGGCCGCAGAGCGACGAGGTCTTCACGTCTGCAGCAAGGGACTCGAGGAGCTCGATGTCTCCCTCCCTGCCTTTGCCTTCGGTGATCCTGGTCAAAATCTCGAGGAGCCGCTTCGTCCCGACCCTGCAGGGTATGCACTTGCCGCAGGATTCCGATTGCGTGAACTGCAGAAAATACTTGGCCACGTTCACCATGCAGTCGGTCTCGTCCAGCACCACCATGCCGCCCGAGCCCATGATGGACCCAACCTTGCTGAGCGATTCGTAGTCGAGCGTGGTGTCCACCATGTTCGCGGGAATGCACCCGCCCGACGGCCCGCCGGTTTGTACCGCTTTGAGCTTCTTGCCGTTCTCAATGCCTCCGCCGATGTCGTAGATCACTTCTTTGAGCGGTATGCCCATCGGCACTTCGATCAGGCCGGAGTTCAGTATCTTGCCCGTGAGCGCGAACACCTTCGTGCCCTTGCTTTTTTCCGTGCCCATGGCAGCGTACCACGAAGCGCCCTTCCGGATGATGTAGGGCACGTTCGCGAGCGTTTCAACGTTATTAATGATGGTGGGGTAGCCCCAGAGCCCCTTCTGGACCGGGAAGGGCGGCTTGGCCTTCGGCTGGCCGCGCTTTCCTTCGATGGATGCGATAAGCGCGGTCTCTTCGCCGCACACGAACGCGCCTGCGCCCAGCTTCACCTTGATCATGAAATCGAGGCCTTTCCCCAGGATGTTCTTGCCCAGATACCCGCGCTCCTTCGCCTGCTTGATCGCCAGATGGAGACGTTCGACAGCAAGGGGGTACTCCGCCCTGATATAGACGTAACCGTGAGGTGCGCCGATCGCATAGGCGCCGATGATCATGCCCTCGATCACCGCATGGGGATTTCCTTCGACGACGGAGCGGTCCATGAACGCGCCCGGATCGCCCTCGTCGGCGTTACAGATAAGGTATTTCTTGGGCCCGGTGGCTTTAATCGCCATATCCCACTTCACCGCGGTCGGGAAACCGGCTCCGCCCCGGCCCCGAAGACCTGAGGCCTTAATGACATCGATGGTCTCCTGGGGTGTCATGGTCGTAAGGACCTTTTTGACCGCCTCGTAGCCGCCGCGGCCGAGATAGGAATCAATGTCCTCGGGATCGACTTCTCCGCAGTCCGAAAGCACGACCTTGACCTGCTTATCGTGAAACGTGTGATAGTCGTCCGTCACGAGCCAATCGCCTATTGGAGCACCTCCGACGACATGCTCCTGCACGATCCGTTCTACCATGTCCGGCTTGATATACTGGTATGTCGACTTCGTGCCGTCGATGATCACGTCCACCAGCACGTCGCGGGCGCAGAAGCCCCGGCAGCCGACCTTGTGCATGGAGCAGTTTTTCTGGACCGCCGCCTTGATGCCAACGGAGGCAAGCGCCTTCTCGAACGTGGACATCACCTCCACGCCTCCTGCGGCGATCCCTCCCGTGCCCATGCATACTTTTATCGAAACGTCTTTATTCATGATAATAACCCCTGTATAACCACGGGTCCCGACTTCGTCGGAACACACTGATAAACACCTTTATTGATTTTAATTTTGGCTTTCTTTTACCGTGTGTCCGCGCAGCGGACCTGTGGTTTCCACAAGTCCTGAGCTGTTGCGTTTCTTAAATATAATCCGTGTACTCCCGTTTTCCCTCTTTCAGGGTCTTCATTTCTTTCATGAGCTTGTCCGGCGTCATCTTGCCGTGTACGATTTTGTTGACGATAATGACCGGCGCGATGCTGCACGCACCCACGCAGTTCACTTTTTCCACGGTGAACTGAAGGTCTTCGGACGTCTCCTCGCCTTCGGGAATGGCCAGTTCTTTCACCAGGCTGTTGATCAGCCGCTCGGAGCCCTTGACATGGCAGGCCGTGCCGCAGCAGGCCGTGATCACGTTCTTGCCCCGTGGTTTGAGATGGAACTGCGCATAAAACGTCGCTATGCCGTAAAACTTTGCCGGGGGCACATCGAGCCGTTCCGAGACCCAGTTGATCGCGTCCTCACGCAGATAACCGAATTCGCTCTCAATGTCCTGCAGGATCGAGATCAGGTTGCCTTCGTTTTCCCGGTACCGCGTGAGTATCCCTTCGAGTTTTTCTTCCATCGTCCTATCCTTTTTGCTCCATAATCAGCTGTATTCTTGAGACAAAAAAGGCCGCCATGTTTACCCGGCAGCCACGTATGAGCTCCACGGTCTTGGTCTTGGTGAGTGCTGTATGAGCACGCTCCCGGCCTTCGACTGGTGCGCCCCTGCCGCGGCGGGGGCGCACAATTGTGATTTCAGTCCGTCGCTTCTTTAGAACATCGGGTCCATGGTGAGTGCCGGATGGCCTTTGGCGGTCAGATATTCCATCATCTTCTCGGAATCTTCCGCCACGCTCTCGTCTGCAATCTTGTCCATCAGATCGGGCACGCCTTCTTCTATGCCGCGCTGTTTAAACTGTTCGGCAAAAGACTCTTTCAGGTTCTTGGTCATCCAAACAATGCGCTTGAACCCGCCTTCTGCCGAGAGGAATTTCTTGCTCGTGAGGAAGTACCGTCCGATGCCCATGAAGCCCGGCGTCTGCGCCCCGCCGCCGACAGTGCCGGCCAGGGTGGAGAATTTCATACCAATCGGCGTCATGCCGGTATATCCGCGGTTCACGATCATCACGCCGTTGGCCTCCGGCACGATGGCCACGATGCACTCGAAGCACCCGCAGGAGGTCATCGGCGCGTCCATGATGCTGTAGGCGTTGAAGTATTCAAGCGCCTGGTGCGAATTCGTGTATACGTATTCGTCAACACCCTTCCAGCGGCCCTTCACCGCATCGAGGACCTCGCCTTTGGCAACGGGCTGATTAGCGCCGTTCGGATCGATTTCATAGGCCGCCTTGGCATCGAGCCAGTTATAAGCCCCGCACAGGCCGAGCCGTTCCGGAGAGACGACGCACACGTGGTTCGGCGCGAAGCTCTGGCAGAGGATGCAGGAGTAGAAGGTGTCAACCGACTCGTCCGTCATCGATGCGAGGCGAATATCGCGCTCGAGATAGGCCTTCCGGGCCTCTTCCAGCTTCGCCTTCACGTCAGCCTCGTCCACATAGAGAGTCACCTGGACCTTGTCCACGATGTTATTGAACTTGTGCTTCAACTGGGTCGCCAGGATGTCGCCGAAATGGCGCAGCTGGTATCCTTCGCCGAGCGCCGCTTTGCTGACGCGGAACCAGTTCTGGTCGCGCTGGCCCATGTGCCAGATGCCCTGGGCTTCGTTGATGAAGTGGTGGACCTTGCGCTCGAGCACGGGCTCGAAGTCCTTCTGCATTTTGCGGCCCGCAACCTCGACGTACACGCCGAGGGGCATCTGGCCGCCCTTCTGGTAGCGCGCCTCGGCATCGGTGCCGATGATCGTCACCTTGCCGTCCTCTACTGCGGTCAGGTCTACGGTATGAAGCCACTCGAAAGCCGGCGTGCGCTGGCCGCCGAACTCGATGTGCATGTCTTCCTTGCGGATGCGCTCACCTTCGAAGGCCGGGCCGTAGGCCACCGGGATAGGCGGCTTGGATACCGTGATCTTGAGGCCGCGTACCTCGATGCATTTCTGCACGAGGTTCTTGGGATCGAGTTCCTTGGCCACCTCTTCATAGATTGTGACGCCCGTCGGGTGAATGGTCGGAATGTCCGTGTTCGCTATGGCCGGGAAACCCATGTTGATCGCGCCCGCGCCGGTGGTCCAGATACGGTCGTTTAACGGCCCCAGGACCATGGCAAAGGCGAACACTTTGTCCTTCGAATATTTGAGGATCTTCTTGAAGTCGCCGCCCTTCATGCCGCCGAAGGTGATGCCCGCGCGTGCCGCCCAGTTCAGGGCGTAGATGGCGTGCTCCACTTCGGGTCCGAGCGGGACGAGGCGCGTGTCCCAGCCGAGCTGCACGCCCTTCCGGAGGAGCTGCTTGGTCATGCTGTTGCCGTCCACGTTGCCGCACATGAGCGTGAGGATGTTCTTCTGCTGAAGGTCCCGGGCGATCTCGAAGGCCTGGTCGTCGCTGTCAGCCGCGCCGATGATGCAAACGTAGCCGGGCATGGAGCCGTCCACCAGCTGCACGCCGAGGTTCCGGAGGATGGTGTCGGAGATGAACCCATTGTACGTGAGGCCGATCGAGTCGTCCTTCACCGGTTCCTGACCGTAAATATAACGGACCGCCATGATCATTTCCTGGGCAAAGAGCGCCGCCATGCCGGCGTCCAGGGCCTCGCCCAGATAGGGTTTGTAGAGCTTGTCTTCCGGAGCCTCGGTGAGCAGCGGCTTCACGTGCTGCTCAAGGCCGGTCTTCATGTCTCCGAGAGTCCGGACCTCATAGCCCGTCATGGCAAAAAGCTGGGGCAGGAAATACCCGGTGTCCGGAAACTCGAACTTGAAATCCGCGCCCTTTTCGGAAATGGCCTTCTCGACGAGCGCCTCGGCCTGCTTGACATAGTAATGGGAGCCCAGAATGGCCCCGGTGGCAATGACTTTCGACATTGTGTAACTCCTTTTTACTGCAGAAGACAGAATCCAGGAGCCAGAAGCCGGGAGAAATCCTCCTGACTACTGACTTCTGATTCCTGACTACTGAATTTATCTACGCTCTCGCCTTCAGGAACGTCGGGAGCTGGTTCGCTTCACGCGGTCCCACGGTGATCTTCCAGCCCGGCAGCTTCTCCTCCAGGGCGCCGGAAAGAACGGCGACGTACCCGGGGATGATAAGCTCTTTGTGGCTGACGTTCTTCTCCGCGCCGCTCTCGGTGATGAACTGCGCGATCTTGCTCGCCGTGAACTTGCCCGCGGCCCACGCCGTCAGCACCGACAACCCCTCGTTGTCCATAACCGCAAGCCACGACGGCACCTTGCTGTTTTCGACCTCCCCGCGCACGATAAAGTAGGAGAGCGAGAAGTTCGTGGTAATGAGGAGCGGCGAATTTTCCTTTGCATCGCCGACCTTGTAAACGTTCTGCGCAACCTGCATCGGCACCTGGGGATCGGTGTAGATGTTCTGCCGGAGCGAAAGGAGCGCCAGCATCTTCCACTTCTCGACGCTGCTCAGGACAATGATGGAAGCATACTTCATCGTGCCGATGGCGGCCGTGACAGCCTCGGAAACACTGTTGTCGCGGGTCGCAAAGGTGATGATCGGATAGCCGAGGGGTTTGAAGTTCTTTTTGATGGCTGCGCGGCGCATGATGGTAAAGTGCTCGATCATGTCCTTTGCCTTGCGCGCGCCGGAATCGAGGACCAGGTCCTCCACGCCAAGTGCCTTTACCTTCTCGGAAAGCGCCGTGAGAGCATCGAGACCGTCTGCAAAGACGGCGAGGGAGGCCTTATTCTCTTTTGCGATATTTGCCATGGCTTCGGCGTTCTCGGCGGTCGCAGCATAAATAAGCGGCTTTTTGTCAGCACAGAGCGCGATTCCAGCCTCGATCGTCGCGGGGTTCTTGCTCACCAGGATGAGCGGCACGCCCGGCACGCCGTCCACCACCTGTTTTACGACAGCAGCGAACTTGGCGGCATCACCGCCCTCATCGGTTACGGCGATGGCATCGACGCGGAGTTTCTGGCCCACGCGGTCGATCTCGGAGGTCTTGACCGCTTCGATCTTTTTGGCCGCAACGTCGCCGGCCTCGGAGGCCTTGATCGCGACAGCGAACACGTTCGGATTGAAGAATTTCTTTTCATGGCGGAACATGCAGATCTCGCCGCCCACCTTCACGGCCTTGTCGCCCGTACCGAGGGTGATGTCTCGGATCGGCGGCGCGGCGGATTCGCCCAGAATCTTCTTCGCGTCGTCTGACGCATCGGGACAGGCATCGAGGCTCGCCTGTTTTGCTGCAAGCTTCATTGCAAAGGCAAGGCAGGTCGGATGACCGCACTTCTTGCAATTGGTCTTCGGCAGATGCTTGAATATTTCAACTCCTGAGAGTGCCATTTTTTACTCCTTATGGATTCCAAAATGTATGAATCGAGAATCGGTGATAGGAGCGCATCGGGTATTTTGTTCTCGCCGCTTCCCCGGTTCTCCCTTTCGTTGTTAAAGGTTTTTTGCTATCCCATCAGTTCGGAGATAACTTCCTTAGCCTTTGCCGCAGCGCCGGGATGCCGCATGATCAGCATATCCGCGCCGGCCGTTATCATGGCAGAGGCGGTCACCGACTCCCAGGCGAGCGCGCGGTCTTCAAGGCCGCCCCATTCCGGCATTTCGGCGTCAGGCGCCATGGTTTCCTTGACCTTCCAGACGTTCGCGCCGATGTCGCAGACGATCGGGGTCTGCATCATGGGGTCGTTCTGCAGGAGCGCCGCCAGGCGGATGCGCTCCATAACGCTATAGGTATATTCGAGTCCGTACCCCAGGGCCGACGACATGGGATCCATGATGATCCGCTCTTTGTCGAAGCCCATCTGGGTCAGGAGGATGTTTAATTGCTTGGCCAGGTTCACGTCGAGCTGGCTCATGGCGATCAGTTTGTGATCGTTCGCCATCGCAGCCGCTGCCACGGTTTTGTAGTTTTCTTCAACTGCTTTGCCGATGGCGCAGTTCTTGCCGCGCGTTGCCGCTGCCGCGGCCTGAAGCACCTGCGTGTCCTTTTCCGCGTGCCCGCTGCCCAGGATCATGAGCGGAATGTCGATCGCGGCCGCGACTTCAGCCGCTATTTTAGCGGCCTCTTCGGGGCTCTTGTTTTTCTGGTCCGGGTGGGTGCCCATAAGCCTGAGCGCCACCATGTCCGCGCCGCTCTGCTGGCAGAATTTTGCCCACTGGACGGGATTGGATCCTGCGCTGCCGATGGCTTTCTTCAAGGTTTCCGGCCAGTCGTCGGGAGCGATATCCATCACTTCAAGGGCAACAGCCGGTCTATTCGGAAACGTGCCCTCGAATCCCAGGAAAGGAAGGGCCGATGCGCCGCCGATGGTCACGGCCTTTGCGCCGCTGCCGAGCTGTATGCTATAAATTTTGCCGCTGTAAGTTTCTTTCGGTATTACGAGTGCCATCAAAGCCTCCTCGAAAAAATAGTGCCAAATATATTAACAGAATTGCCCTATTGGAACAAGAGCTAATTTGGAACGGGGTCAACGATGTTGTCGGTCTATCCCCGATCCTGCGTGCTTAACTTCCTTAGACTTACATGTCCAGATACGAATGGGCGTACATTTTTTTGCCCATAATAACGTCGACGGTCTTGACCGTGTCCATCATGTCCTTATCGAGCGGATCGATGATCGCCGCCGACAGCCCCTCGTAGATGAGCATCGTGAGGAAGTTCCTGTTGATGATCGGCCGGACGTGCTTCGGCGCGCCGTTCGAGATATTCGAAAGCCCGACCACGGTCTGCATCGGCGGATCGTTCAGCTGCTGGAACATCTTGACCGCCCTGATCGCCTGTAGCCCCTGGTCCTGCATGGTGCAGAGCTGGAGGATGAGCGGGTCGAGGAAGAGATTCTCCATGGGCACGCCGTTCTCCATGGCGCGGGCCATGATCTCCGCCGCGATGCCGCAGCGGTCCTCGGCGTCGGCGGGAATGCTGCCCTTGCCCAGGGTCAGCGCGATGATCTTCGCGTTGTACTTGCCGGCCAGCTCCATCATGGGAAAACGCTCCGGTTCGTTGGACGTGGAGTTGATGATCGGCACACCCCATGCGTTGTTGTGCGCCTTAAGCCCTGCTTCCATGGCCTTGATGTTCGTCGTGTCGAGGCAGAGCGGCTTTTCCACTACTTCCTGCAGGACTTTGACCGCCCAGTCCATAAGCTCGGGACCATTCTCCTCGGCCGGTCCGATGGAAATATCGATAAAGTGCGCGCCTGCTTTGTCCTGTGCCACGGCGAGTTCCTGCAGCGGCTTGGGGTCCTTTTTGCCGAGGGCCTCGCGCACCTTCTTTGCGATAACGCTGATCTTCTCTCCGATAACTATCATGTTAAGAAACATCTCCTTTCAAACTTGATCAAAACTATTCCAGAAATACATGAGTTCAAATCAGTAAACATACGACAAGATTGTTTTTGGTTATTTGAACTCGATTTGACATTTACATTCATGAGTCTGCCACGAGTCTCAGCAGCTTTTCCGCCGTTTTTTGGACGATGCTGCCTTTTGCTCTCGCCACGGCAATTGTCTGCCTGGCTAGTTCTTTATAAAGATCGATCAGTTCAGGCGTCCTCTTGTGCATGGCTTCGAGGTGATCGCGCACAGTCTCGATGTCGCCACGCATGATCGGGCCGGTCAGTGCATCCGGAATCCCAAGGGTCTCAATATTATGAAGCGTCCCCCTGATGAGCGGGAGCACAGCCTTGAGCGCCTCCTGCTTGTCCGCGCCCAGAGCCTCGTAGAACTTCAGCCCGTAATCCACAAGGGCGACGAAATAATTCGAAACCGCCACTGCGCCTGCGTGGTACAACGCCGCAGAATCTTTCCCGGGCTTCCACTTCGGCATCACGAGTTCGATGCCGCTCAATGCTTTTACGACATCCTTGGCCGTTTGAAGCGCTTCGGGGTCCGCCTCGATTCTAAAGTACGAGCCGGGCAACGTCTTTATCCCCTGCTCTCGGCTCGCCAGCGACTGGAGCGGATGAAGCACCGCCCGGTATCCCCCGGCGGTTTGAGCTGCATCGAGAAGGTCGAGCGAATGAGCGCCCGACATATGTATCACCACGGTCCCGGGCTTGAGGGCCCCTGCTGCCGCGATCTTCTCGCAGACTTCTTTAATGGTCCTGTCGGGAGTGGTTATGAAAACAAGTTCTGCCCGAGCTGCCGCCCGAACAGCGTCCGTTGTCGCCTCGCCGCTGCCGATGAACTCGGCGGCTTTTCCGGCAGACTCCTCGGTGCGCGACGCAACCGCGTCAACGGCATATCCCGCTCGGTTGAGCAGGAAGCCCACGGCACTGCCGACGCGACCTGCGCCGATGATGGCGACGGTTTTCGTGGTCATCGATTAGGGGATCAATTTATCCAGCACGGCATAGAAGCTCGTGAGCGCTTTCGAATCACACGGAAGCTGGATAAGCGGTTTGCCGTTCAGATCATATTCAAAGATCAGATCGTCTGCGGGTATAAACCCCGCGAACTCAACGCCCTGCTGCTCGATTGCCCGCAGAAGCGATTTATCCCCGGCCGTGCCGTCCTGCACCCGGTTTACGATCAATGCGACACGCTTGACGTTCAGCTTCAGTTCTTGTACGAGCTCGCCGATCCGGCCGGCAGTCATCACACCGCGCACCGAAGAATCGCTTATGATTAGGAGAAGGTCCGTGTCCTGCGTGGTGCGCCGGGACAGGTGCTCAAGTCCGGCCTCATTGTCCATGACCGTGTAGGGATAGGTGTCGGCCAGCTTGTCCATGTACTTGCGGATGATGTTGTTTGCAGCGCAGTAACAGCCCGCGCCCTCGGGCCTGCCCATTACCAAAAGGTCGAAGCCTTTCTCTTCGATCAGCGCCTGCTGGATCTGGTAATCGAAGAGCTGCTCCATGCTCATGCCGCCCGGACGCGGAGCGGTTGACTTGACGGCTTCGAGGGAAGTCTCCCGCAGCCTGCCGACGGTGGCGTGAACCTTCACGCCGAGCACGTCGTGCAGGTTTGCATTGGCGTCCGCATCGACAGCCAATACTGCTCCGTGCTTCTTCTCTGTCAAATATCGAATGGTAAGGCCGCAGAGGCTGGTCTTGCCCGTGCCGCCTTTGCCTGCAACTGCTATGGTAAAACCCATGATAAAATCAGGGTCATGGGGCATGGGTCCGGGGTCCAGGAAAACCTGAGCACTACCTTGACCCTTGCTGCTTGACCCTTGACCCTCCTTATTTTTTAACCACCCCGAACTTCTTCCTGACTTCTTCGATCTTGCCGCAGGTCATCTTGCCCTCGGGACAGGGGTTATAGAGACAGCCGGGGCCGGATTTGGCGAAGATCGTAGGTGCGACCCTCTTTACATGCGCAAGCATGCGGTCGGCCATTTCCCGGATCTCCCACTGCGCCCGATTGCAGCATCGCACGCGAAAGAAATGCAGAAGCTCCCGCGCATTCATGGTGACGACTATTTTTGTCTCCGCCGCGTTCGGCAGCAGGTAGCGCGCATCCTGCTGGCCCGCTTCGCCTTTATATCCCAGTTCTTCGAGCCTTTTCAGGACCCTGGTATAATTCTCCTGGGCCTCGGCCATGTATTTCTCGAACTCTTTCACCAGCGCCGGGTCCTGCTTGATGCTCGGCGGGATCACGTAGTCGAACTGCTCTTCCTTAACGTACCGTTGACTTTGCTGTGAGTATGACGCCACGCGGTGGCGGACCAGTTGATGAGAGCAGGCCCGGGAAATTCCCTCGATGCCGAAGGAGAACGAAACATGTTCGATCGGAGAGAGGTGCCCGATGGAAGCCAGTTTCTCCACGAACGCTGCCTGGTCCTTGGCCTCGATCTTCTGCTTTAGTTCATCCACGCCCGACGCACTGTAGCAAAGCTTTGCAGCCATTGCCACGACCTCTTCGGGTTCCGGCGTGTGCCGGAGGAGAACCACGTTCAATGCTGCTTCAGGCATGCCATCCCCTCCTCTCGAAATCGGCCCTCGGCACCCCAAAAAGCGAGAAAAGGGGAAAAAACGGATGACAAGGGAAGAACATTATATCCAGCAGATGTCTATTGAGTCAAGAAAAATGAAATGGTGAGGAACAATATTTTTTAATTAACTTATAAATTTCATTGATAAAAAATCCTTTGCTACCAAAAGTAGCCGCTGGTTTGTTACCAAACGCTACTCGTGCCGTTCATGGAAATTTACTTAAAACTATGCTCTTCAGACGGGAATTTGCCGCTTTCTACTTCCTGTTTATACTCTTTTACCGCTTTAAGCGCTTGGTCCTTGAGGTTCGCATACTTTTTTACGAACTTGGGAGTAAACCGGTCAAAGAGCCCAAGCACGTCGTGAATCACGAGTACTTGGCCATCGCAATCCGGTCCTGCGCCGATCCCGATGGTCGGGATATGGAGCGCCTTATGGATCTCCGCGCCAAGCGAAGTCGGAATACCCTCAAGAACCACGGAAAAGGCCCCAGCATCCTGGACTGCCCGGGCATCGGCAAGGATCTTCTCCCGCGCCGCATCGTTCTTGCCCTGGACCTTGAACCCCCCCATCATATGCACATACTGTGGGGTCAGTCCGATATGGGCCACTACAGGAATCCCGGCATTCACGATCGCCCTGATGGCCTCGGCCATCTGGCTTCCGCCTTCGAGCTTCACCGCCTCGGCGCCCGCTTCTTTCAGGAACCTGCCGGCATTTCGAACAGCGTCGGATGCGCTTGTCTGGTATGAAAGAAAAGGCATATCTCCCACGACCATCGAGGATTGTGCAGCACGGGAGACCATTTTCGTATGATAGATCATCTCGTCCATCGTGACCGGAAGAGTGCTCGACACCCCCTGCACGACCATTCCGAGCGAGTCCCCCACAAGGATCATATCGATCCCGGCCTGGTCCACGATCTGGGCAGTAGGATAGTCGTAGGCCGTAAGCATGGTGATCTTTTTGCCTTCGGCTTTTTTCTTATATATGTCGAGAATGGTGGTTTTCGGCATTTTTGCGCCTTTCCTGGACCCCGGACCCTTGCCCCATGGCCCTCTCTTTTACACCTGCGGCCGCGGGTACAATCCTGCTGCCTTGACAATCCCTTCGATGGCGCTCTCCCACTCGATTGCCTGAATATGCACGCCCTTGACCCCCGGTGTTTCCAGGGCCTGGTGAATAAGCTCGATCGTGATCTTGATGCCTTCCTGCTCCTGGAGCTCTTTGGCCTTCTTCTTGTCGTCGCCGGCAGCTTCTTTTGCCTTGGTCATCCGGTCGATGAGAGCTTTCGGAACAGACACGCCGGCTACCGAGGAATCCATGTACTTCAGCATCATGGCGCTCTTCGGAACGATGATCCCTGCCAAGATCGCCGTTTTCTCGTGAAGGCCCATGTTCCGGATCTTCGCCATCTGCGAGCGGAACCCTTCCATATCGTAAACGCCCTGGGTCTGGATGAAGTCGGCCCCGGCATTCACCTTCTTCATGAGATTGATCGGCCTGAAATCGATCGGATCGGCCATGGGCGTCCAGGAAGCGCCGATGAAGAACTTGGGCGCCACTTCGATCGGATCGCCGCCGTCCTGCTTGCTCTCGTCGCGCATCTTCTTTAAGATGCCGACGAGCTGGCAGGTATCAACATCGTAGACATTCTTTGCGCCGGGATGGCCCTTGAGCCTGCCCGCTGCGCTGAATTTCTGATGGTCTCCGGCAAGACAGAGACAGTTCTTGAGGCCGAGCGCTGCTGCGCCCAAAAGGTCGGCCTGCATGGCGATACGGTTACGGTCGCGGCAGGTCATCTGCATGACCGGTTCAAGGCCTTGCTGAAATGCAATGGCTGCAGCGGCAATGCTCGAGATCCGGACAACCGCGGTCTGGCAATCGGTAATGTTCGCAGCGTCGCAAAAACCCTTGAGCTGCTGCGCTTTCTTTACGACTTCATGGGGATCGGCGCTCATGGGAGGTCCGAGCTCTGCCGTGACCGCGGGATTACCGCTCGCGAGTACTTTTTCGAGTGTGCTTCCGCTCTTCATTATTTCTTCCCTCCCGCTGTCTCAGTCTTCGCTGCTTCCTTTTCCTCGAACTCACGGATATGCTCCATGGATATTCGGCGCGGTCCGCCGTCACGCGCTGTGGACCAGTTGCGCGGAGGTATGATTGCTGATAGTTTGTCGAGCGTGCCGAGCTTGGTCATGCGTTCCACAATGAGATACCAGGCGCAATCGACATCCCTGCTGATCTCGCACTTGCCCTTGTTCGTGCCGCCGCAGGGCCCGTTCATGAGCGTCTTGGCGCAGCGCGCAACCGGACAGATGCCGCCGGTCATGTGAACGATGCAGTCTCCGCAGCCGGCACAAAGCTCTTTGAACACGCCGGGCGCTTCTACAGCGCCGTAGAAAGAAGTATTAATGCCTGGGTACACGGGGACCGTCCCGGTCCGGTCGGACAGGAAGTTCACTCCCACGCCGCAGGCTGTCGAGAGTACAAGGTCATACTTCTTTACCTCGTCCATCACCGGCTCGAAGTACTCCGGCTCGCAGTGGCGCATCACACCCAGGTGATTCACCGTCATCTGCTTGCCTTCCTGCGCAGCCCTCATCCTGATGAGCGTCGCGATGGTCTCGGCTTCTTTCTCGCCGCCCGCATGGCAGATGGCCACGCAGGTGTTGCACCCGAACACGAGGACCTTCTTGAAGTCCTTCACCATGTTCCATATTTCTTCGATTGGTTTTGCGATCCCACGATCATGTTCAATGCTCCTTTATATCGAACTTATTCGCGCCGTTGATTATTTGCGGGCGCGCAACCCTAGTTTTTTGACTCGCTCGGAAAAATCAGCGCAGAGTGCGCTATAGGGATTGCCGCCATTGTTCGATGCTGCGGAAAGAATTTCGAGGCGATTGGACTCGATTTTCAGCATGCCCAGCAAATCCTGGACCCGTTTCACGCGCGCATTCACGCGAGGCTCGATGTCCCGGTACTTGCAGGTCCCGCTGCCACATCGAATGATTGCCACGCCGTCAGCGCCGGACTCGAATGCTTTCAGCATATCAAGGATGTCGATACGGCTGGTGCAGTGAACCGGGATGGCCTTCACATTGTTCGGCACTCCGATAACCTTTGCATGGTGAGTGCACATGAGCGCCACAATGACCGGCTCCTGTCGGTCAGCGTCGACCTTGCCGATGATGGTCGGAAGCGAGTTCCTGATCTCCTTCACATCGTAGCTCACCATGCTGATGGCCTGGGCCGGACATTCAGGCGCGCAAAGACCGCAGGCCTGGCAATACTCGGGCCTGATCTCGGAGACCGACGTAACCACGGGAGCACCGTACGGACAGACACGCATACAGGTGAGGCAGGCCATGCACTTCTTCTGGTCCACAACAGCGCCGCCGCCGCAGCCGCGGCACCTGCCTGCCTCTTCAAGCGCCTCGGCCTCGCTGTAGCCCATCTCGAAGTGGTCCATGGTCTTCACCCGGACCTCGGGAGCGAGATGCTTGATCTTCATGCGAGGCTGCTTGCTGATCTTTTCAACAACTTCTGAGGGCATCTGCGCGATCGTTTCCTTCTCCTGCGCAGGAAGCCTGCCTTCGATGGTCTCACCTTGAATATAGAGATGCATTGCCAGGGCGGCCCGCCGTCCGTTCGCAACAGCAGCGATCGCAGAGCCAGGGCCGGTCACGACCTCGCCCGCGACAAAGATATTCTTTGAGCTGCTCATCTGGGTCGCCGGGTTCCAGGTGACGCGGCCTTTATCCATCTTCACCGAACTGTCATCGAACAGATCGTTCTTCGACATCTGGCCGATGGTGATGATGATCGTGTCCGCTTCAAGGAGCGTGGTTACGTTATTATCGAAAGTAGGAGCAAAGCGCTTGTTCGCGTCAAAGACGGACAGGACTTTCGTTACTTCGAGACCCAGGACCTTGCCGTTCTCCCGCTTGACCGCCTTGGGTCCCCAGCGGTAGTTGATCTTGATCGCCTCTTCAACAGCCTCGTCCACTTCCCATTTCCACGCCGGGATCTCCTGTTCATTTTCGAGACAGACCATCTCGACGTTCTGGACCCCGAGCCTGCGGGCGGAGCGGGCAACATCCATGGCCACATTCCCGCCGCCGATCACCAGCACCTTCTTGCCCAGCGCCGGCTTCCTGCCGAATGCGACATCTTCCAGGTAGGGGATCGCGAGCAGCACACCGGGACCTTCCACGCCGGGAATATTCAGCGACCGGCTCAGGGACAGGCCGATGGCCACGAGCACTGCATCATGCTTCTTCGCAAGATCATCGAGCTTCGCGTCTTTGCCGATCTCGAAGTTCGTCTTGACCTCGACGCCTTTGGAAATAATGTCATCGATATCTTCTTTCAACACTTCCCTGGGCAGACGGTAGGGAGGTATCGCTGCGGCCAGCATACCGCCGAGGACCGGATGCTTCTCATAGAGGGTCACGCTATAGCCGAGATCGGCGAGGTCCCGCGCCGCGGTCAGGCCTGAAGGACCGGAGCCGATGATGCCGACGCTCTTGCCCTTCGTTTTCTGAACGAGCTTACGCTTGGCGCGGCGGTAGTCTTTGGATTTCTCGATGGCGAAGCGCTTCAAATGCCGGACTGCCAGGGGCTCGTCAACGCCGCAGCGCCTGCAGGACTGTTCGCAGGGATGGTGGCAGATCATGGAGCAGACCGAGGCGATGGGGTTCACCGAGGTAATGACTTCGAAGGCCTCGGTATACTTGCCCTGGGCGATCAAGCCCACATAGGCCTGCACATCGGTATGCGCCGGGCATGCCGCGCGGCAGGGTGAATAGGGTCTCGTTTCCTTGATCTCAGCCCCGTAAGGGCGGTAGGGTTCAGCGGTACAGGTATCCTCTGGTGCCATAAATCTCTCCTGCGTGGATTAGTTTAACTTTATATTATCGAACTTTGGATGGAAAATTGAAAGTAAAAATTCTTTGTTGATAGAGCCTGGAACGCTTTGGCTTGGTACTTTCGGGCTTGCACTACTCCCGCTTCGTCAGCAGCTCAAGCATTTCCATGCGCGTGGATTCCTTGCTGCGGAAACTGCCGCGCACTGCGGAGGTAACGACGCGAGCGCCCGGTTTTTTCACGCCGCGCATGCTCATGCAGAGATGTTCGGCGTCGATGACCACCATGGCGCCTTTGGGCTTGAGGCGCTGCACGATCAGGTCGATGAACTGGGCAGTAAGCCGTTCCTGCACCTGCGGCCGCTTCGCGAACACTTCGAGGGCCTTTGCCAGGCTGCTGATACCCACGATCTTTCCCGCGCCCGGAATGTAAGCGATATGCGCCTTGCCGAAAAACGGAAGGAGATGATGTTCGCACACGGAATAGAACGGGAGGTCGCGGATCATCACCATCTCATCGTGGCTTTCCCCCGCCATGGGCGTCAGGAGCTTCTGCGTGTCCATCGAGATGCCGGAGAAGATCTCGCCGTACATCTCGGCAACTCGCGACGGCGTGGTCACGAGGCCCGGTCGATCGGGGTCTTCCCCGATGCCCTCGATGATCATACGAACGCCTTTTTCGATCTTTTTAATGTCCATAAAAGTGATCAGCAAAGGGCATGGCGCATGGGAAGCCATAATCCCTTGTTCTTTGCGCTCAACTCCCTGCCCTATGCTCCATGCTCTATCCGCTTTTCTCCTGCGCGGTTATGATTCTCTTCTCCGTCACGATCATCGATACGGGCACATCATGGCGGTCAGCGGGAACCTGGGGAACAATCTGCGCCTCGAAGGCCAGCGCAATGGTCGTTTTTCCGAACGCAGGGAGAAGCTTGTCGTAGAACCCGGCGCCATACCCCACCCGGTTGCCGCTCTCGTCAAAAGCAGCGCCCGGCATGATCACCAGATCGATGTCGCCAAGCTGTGCAGTCGTTGCAACTGCCGGTTCCGGTATCCCCCACGCGCCAGGGGTGACATCCCGGTCAAAATCATGGATCTCGTACAACGCGAGTTCTTTCCCGCGAACTTTTGGAAGAATGACCCGTTTGCCGGAGGCCAATGCCCGCCGGATCATTGGTCCGGTTTCCACTTCGCTCCGGAAGGAGGCGAAAAACATCACAACGTGAGCTGCCTTGAATTCCGGAAGGGAAAAAAGCCGCTCTTCGATTTCCCGGCTTTTCGCTGTTCGCTGTTCCGGCAACAGACCATCTCGTGCAGCCATAACCTGTTTTCTCAGGGTCTTTTTCAATGGGTAACCACGGATGAGCACGGATCAACACAGATTGAAAAACGATTCATAATTCTTCCCCGTGTCCATCTGCGTTTATCTGCGGTTTCAAATCTTACTGCGTCATTAACTGGTCCAGCGCGGTTTTGATGACCTTAGCTTCTTCCACGGCGCGCGGCGACGCATCGTAAGGCGAAAGGCCGTCCAGGTCTGCCTTGACCGTATCGTCGGCATAACTCATGAACCCGAGGACCTGCATGCCCGCCAGGTGTTTCGAGATGAACTCCTTGTCCGATTCCTGCTTGATCTTGTTGCCGACGACGAAAACTGCCTTGATGCCGAGGCCCTTTGCAAGGTTCTCCACGTGCCGGGCGGTCTGCAGACTCCGCTGGCCCGGTTCAACAACCACGATAAACGCATTCACGCCGCTCGCCGTGCCGCGGGTCAGGTGTTCGATTCCGGCCTCCATGTCGAGAATGACCACCTCGTCTCGGCGCAGAATAAGGTGGCTCACGAGGCGCCGCAGGAGCACATGCTCCGGGCAGTAGCAGCCGGCTGCGGCTTCCTTCGATTTTCCCATGACAAGAAGCCGGACGCCCTCATGCTGGATTCCATAGGCCTCAGGGATATCATCCACCTTGGGATTGATGCTGAACATGCCGCCGGGAGCGCCGGGACGTGACCCTGTCCGTTCCTCGATCATGTCCGACTGTTCGGCAAGAGGCAAGGCCCGTGCCGCCGCCTCGGGAGAAATGCCGAGCGCCGACGCCAGATTCGCATCAGGATCAGCGTCCACCGCAAGGACCTTTTTGCCCTCAGCTGCATAGAGCCGCGCCAAAAGGCCGGCCAGTGTTGTTTTTCCTACGCCGCCCTTGCCCGTAATAGCGATTTTCAAGCCCAGCTCCTATAAAAATGATGAAATAAAATAACATCTATGTAGCGAAAGTGTCAAGGTTTTTTTGACGCGAACAGAAGGCTACGAATGGTAACGTTTTGTTTTTTGTCGACTTATGTACTCTTCCCGGCGCGCAAAGCAGCGCGCAATAGCGACTGGCCTTAGATTAAAGAGGGGAGCTGATATGCTGGAGAAAAAATGACCCAGGTGATCATTCTTTCAATTCGCTCCCTCTGCGGGCTGGGAAGAGCAAAGGCGGGGGAAGCGCGAAAAAACAGGCAGTCGGACAGGACGCCGTGCCGGCACCAACGGACGAAACGGTCTGAACGCTTGGGAGCCGTCCGGCTATTTGTTTGAGGGGTAGAGCTTCTCGATCAGCGTATGGAGATCGCTTGGTTGAAAGGGTTTTTTCACATATCCCTTTGCTCCCAGGGAAAGGCCGCGCATGGTGTCCTCCTCTTTCCCCTCGGTGCTCACAATGATGATCGGGATATGGTCGTACGTACCAAGCCCCTTGACTTTTTTGATGAATTCGAGGCCGTTCATGAGGGGCATATTGATGTCGAGAAGGATCATGTTTGTATCGGGATTTTTCGCAAGCTTGTCGAGTCCGTCTTGGCCGTTCAGCGCATCGACAATATCGCATTTATAACGCATAAGCACCATCTTATACATCTGGTGAATCAGCGCGGAATCATCAATCACCAGAACCTTTTTCAGCATTGCTCGTTTCCTCCCGCTGCACCCCTGGTGTGACTGTAGCAGGGCCGTGTCACTGCTTGACCGGTATTCCCATATCACTCACCCGGCGCATGAGATCGCCGATATCGATGGGCTTCGTATAGTAGTAGAGCGCACCCCGCTGGTATGCCTCTTGTTTTATTTCTTCCGACCCATAGGCGGTCATGATAATGACCGAGGTCTTCGGCCACCGTCTTTTTATATAACTGAGCAGTTCGAGCCCCTCAATCCCGAGAATGCCGGACATCCGGATGTCGACGATGACCAGGTCAAAGGAATAGCGGCTCAGCGCTTCCTCCGCCGGTTCGAGTCTGCTTGCTGTTATAACCTCTACCTCTTTCGACCTCAAGGTATAGGACAGTGAAAGCAATATTGTCGGCTCATTGTCGACTATGAGTATTCTTTTTGTTTCTGTTTTTACCTGCATGGCATCTCCTGCATCAACGGGGGTACTCCGATCGTGTATTATTGCAAATATCATACTT
Organism: Nitrospirota bacterium; assembly: GCA_027456925.1. Lineage (GTDB taxonomy): Bacteria > Nitrospirota > UBA9217 > UBA9217 > UBA9217 > JAJYKN01. The sequence goes on along the minus strand of DAIDTZ010000387.1, from coordinate 3,792 downwards.
CGTTCGCTTACAGACAGGATTATTGGAAAAACAATGGCATATAAAAAATTCCAAGCAAGAGATGTGTCCGGAAATGCGACAGCTTCGTTTTTCAGACCGTCACATTTTGTCAGCTTGATTTTACTTAGCAAAGATGTTAGATTTCCGAAGATGGTTGTAACTCTATGACAATATCCCCCCTCAATATCAAGTCGCTGGTCCATGAAGAGCTGCAATCCAAGATCGTAGAACTTGGCCTGAAAAAATACCGCGCCAACCAGATTCTTACCTGGATTTACACGCACCATGCCCGGTCATTCGACGAAATGACGAACATCGCGAAAAACGAGCGCGAGATGCTTGCTGCGGTTTTTTTCATTTCGAACCCGAAGATCATACATACAGAAACATCCTCCGACAATACGAGAAAATTCCTTTTTGAGCTTGAGGACAAGCATACCATCGAGAGCGTCTTGATCCCCGATGAGGAGCGGCAGACGCTCTGCATCTCTTCTCAGGTGGGCTGTCAGCAGGCCTGCCGGTTCTGTCTTACCGGAAGAGGAGGGTTTACGAGAAACCTCATGGCCTATGAGATCTGGGATCAGGTCGAGGAAGTCTCCTCTCTCTTGCACCAGGAAGGTTTGCGCGGCATTACCAATATTGTGCTCATGGGCATGGGTGAACCGCTCGCAAACTTTGAGGAAGTGGTGAAAGCGTTACGGGTGATTACCCGGGAACCGGGGCTCGGATTTTCGCCTCGCCGCGTGACAATCTCGACCGACGGGCTCGTTCCGCAAATCGAACAACTGGGCAAGTCCGGACTGAAGGTGAACCTGGCTGTATCGTTAAACGCCACGACCGACGAGGTGCGGGACAGGATCATGCCCGTGAACAAGCGATATCCGATTAAAGAGCTTTTGTCCGCCTGTAGGCGGTTCCCGCTCGAACCGAGGAGGCGGATCACCTTTGAATACGTCCTGTTGCGGGGTATAAACGACAGGGAGGAGGATGCGTTCCGGCTCGCGAACCTGCTCCGGGGCATCAAGAGCAAGGTGAACCTCATCCCCTTCAATCCCTTTCCGGGAAGCGAGTTCCAGCGGCCCGATGATGGAGCGGTCCGGCGTTTTCAGAAAATCCTGCTGGACAACCACTACACCGCCCCGGTGCGCGAGTCGCGCGGACAAGACATTTCCGCGGCCTGCGGACAGCTCCGGGAAAAGGTAGCCGCAGAAACGCTCCTGGGGGAAGCCGGTCAAGTGTAACGTTCGAACAGGATACCCATCGCCACGCGTGCCCCTAGTCCCTCTTCGAGAACTGCCGAAAAGATACCCGTCCCCTCGTTCGATGCATTGCTCCTCTCGATGCAGGCGCAAAAAAAGGGGAAACACTACAGCGTCTCCCGTTTTTCATTTCCCGCACCATTGTTTCAACCGTTATTTATTCCCCAGGATCCCGTTCACCACGGTCAAGAGATCCGCGGTTTGAATGGGCTTGGGAATATAGGCATTGGCGCCCAGGGCCAGGCCGCGCTTGCGGTCCTCCTCCGCGCCTTCCGTCGTGATGATGATGATCGGGATGGTCTTGTGGGCCGGATCGTTCCGCACCATGGAGACCAGTTTCAAGCCGTCCATGATGGGCATGTTGATGTCCGTCAGAATGATGTCGAATTTCTGGGTCGAGAGCTTCTTGAGCGCATCGATGCCGTCGTTGGCCTCGACGATCTTGCTCCCCGGAATGCGCTTCAGGGCAAAAGAGATCAGCTGCCGCATCGTCGGGGAGTCTTCAACCACCAGAAAGTTATGCTCGGGCATGTTCCAACCTCCGTTTATTTTTCCTTGAGCAGATCAAGAAAGCTCTGGATCGTCGTAAGTTTGCGCTCCGACTGCGAATAGAGCTTCGAGGAAAAGAGCGCCGTAGCCGCGTGGCCGGCAAGCATCGAGAAAAGCTCGTAGTCGACGTTCGAGAACTCCTGCTTCTGGACCAGAAGCTTGTAGATGACGATGACGCCGATCACGTGCTCTTTGATCTTGAGCGGGATGACGACCAGGGGGTGGAGATAATCCACGCCGACGAGGTTTGTGGGGTCTCCCTAGCGGTAGAACGACTCGCCCGACCGCGCTATGGCCCCGATGGTCCCCTCGCCCAGTTTGATGCTGGCGCGCGCCTCCGGTCCCATGCCTTCCTGGGCGACGATCGTGAGCTCATTCGTTTTCTCATCGAGCATCATGATGGAAAACTCTTCAGCGCCGATCAGGTTCATGACGATTTCGAGAATGATTTTCAGGGACTCGTTGAAGTCCAGCGTGGAGTGCAATTGGTAGCTCGCGACGTAGAGGTTCGCAAGGTTGTTGTTTTCGGACTCTACTTCGATGTACCGGTTTGCGAAGTCCTTGTTTTCCTCCTCAACCACCCGGTAGCGCTCGATGAGGCTTCTGTTCTCATCTTCGAGGAATTTGATCCGCTCTTCCATCGAGTGCACCTTATAGGTCCCTTCCCGGTCGGAAAACTTGGTGACTTCCTCGAGCTGGGCGACGCGATACCGGAGCTTCTCGTTCTCTTTCAGCAGTTCCTGGGTGAATTCCTCGCCTTTTTTAAAAACCTGGAGAAACTCTTCCACTTTTTTCGATATCGGTGCGGGTTCCTTTTCCATTCTACCCTCCTGGTGCAGCCTGTCAGGATGCCGGTGATCCTCTGTACACGCCTTCGTCCAAACAAGAGCAGCCTCTGTTGATACAAACTATCGTCCCGCCCCTGCAATTTCCTGGGCACAGCAATTATAGTCGAGTACAATTAAATTATCAAGAAAGAATTTGGCGCAGGAGCGGGAGCCTCATCGACTGCCTTGCCGGGATTGCATCGCAGAAGAATTTCCTGCGCCATCCCGCTCAGCGTCAGGACCTTGTCCACGGCGCCGGTACGAATGGCCTCTTGCGGCATGCCGAAGACCGCGGCGCTTTCTTCACTTTCTGCCAGGCACTGGCCGCTTTCTTTTTTTATGGCGAACACGCCTTTGGCGCCGTCGTTGCCCATGCCGGTCAAAACGACCCCGAGCGCGGCGGGACCGCAGGCCCCGGCGACCGACACCATCATGCGGTCGGCGGAGGGCACGTACCTGTCGGAAGGGGCGCGGGGGACCAGCTCGGCGACAAGCCCCTTCCGATCGCGCTTCACCACGATGTGAAAGCCGCCGGGTGCGATAAGCGCAGCACCGGGTTTCACGCGGTCGCCGGCGGCGGCTTCGCTGACGACGAGCGACGAGAGTTTGTTCAGGCGTTCCGCAAAACTTTTGGTGAAGCCTGCGGGCATGTGCTGCGAAATCACGATGCCCGCCCGGAGGTCCGCCGGCAGCGCCGTCAGGATCGCCTGGAGCGCAGGCGGCCCTCCGGTGGACGCTGCGATTGCCACGACCTCTATCGGCCCCCATTCTTTCGGTCCTTCCTTTTTTTTCCGGAGAATCGGCGCTGCCTGCTGCCGGGACAGAAGGGCAACCGTGTCCGTGACCCGCGACATTTTCAGGTTCAAAACTCCGCGAACCTTGGACACGAGCTCGCCTTGGACGCCCTCGATGCTCCGGGAGATGCGGGCCTCGGGTTTTGCGAGGAAATCCACGGCGCCGACTTCGAGTGCGCGGAAAACGCTCCGGCTGTCGGAGCGGCTGGAAAGCACGATCACGGGCGTCGGCCGCTCTTTCATCAGCCACCGCAGGAAGGTGGAACCGTCCATCGTCGGCATTTCAAGGTCCAGCGTAATCACGTCCGGCAGAAAGCGGAGCGTTTTCGCGATCGCATCTACGCCGTCGACAGCGCTGCCGCC
>DAIDTZ010000386.1 GCA_027456925.1 Nitrospirota bacterium | reverse complement strand
TCGTGCAGTACAGCAACGGCATCGTGGATTTCCACGAGGAGAACTGCATCGGCTGCGGCTACTGCATCACCGGCTGCCAGTTCAACATCCCCCGCCTGTCGAAAAAGGACAGCAAGGTCTACAAGTGCACCCTCTGCTCCGACCGCGTGGCCGTGGGCCTGGAGCCGGCCTGCGTCAAGACCTGTCCCACCGGCGCGATCATGTTCGGCACGAAGGATGACATGCTCCACCACGCGGAGGGACGGATCGTCGACCTGAAAAGCCGCGGATTTGACAAGGCGGGGATCTATAACCCTCAAGGCGTCGGCGGCACGCACGTGATGTATGTGCTTCAGCATGCCGACAAGCCGGAGATCTACAGCGGCCTGCCGAAGGACCCTTCTATCAGCGCGCTGGTCTCCCTGTGGAAAGACGGCGTCAAGCCGCTGGCCTCTCTGGCCCTCGGCTTTGGCGTCCTCGGCGCTTTTATCCATTATGTAACCAAGGGCCCCAACGAGGTCTCGGAAGAGACTGAGAAGGAGTTTAAAAATGAAAAATGACCCGAAAAAACTGATACGGTATACGCCCTCCGAGCGCGCCAACCATTGGCTGACGGCAATAACCTTTATCCTGCTGGCGCTGTCCGGGCTCTGTTTCTTCCAGCCCTTCTACTACCCGCTGAGCCAGTTGTTCGGCGGAGGAGTCTGGACCCGCATCCTCCATCCCTTCTTCGGGGTGGTGATGGCGGTTTCCTTCGGCATGGAGTTTTTCAATTACCGACAGCTGAATGTTATGACGCCGATTGACTGGGAATGGCTGCGCCATGTCCGCAAACTGGTCGGCGGCGATGACCGGAACATGCCGGAAGCAGGCAAGTTCAACGGCGGTCAGAAGCTCCTGTTCTGGCTGCTGGCGGCCTGCATGGCGCTGCTCATCCTGTCAGGCATTGTCATCTGGCGCGCCTATTTCTCGTTCCTGTTCCCAATCGGGCTGATCCGCTTCGCCTCAGTCGTTCATGCCGCGGCGGCGGCGATCATGATCGCCCTGATCATCTTTCATATCTATGCCGCTATCTGGATGAAGGAGAGCATCGGGGCCATGCTGTACGGCCGGGTCAGGCGCGCCTGGGCGAAACAGCATCACCCCGCATGGTACCGGGAGATGACCGGAGGAGGCAAATGAACGCAGAGGTCCGCATCCTCGAGCCTGGTCAGTTGGAAACACCCCTGGGCGAGATCCGTTTTCTCTTCCTCCCTCCAGGGAATACTTTTGCATGCCGCGCCGAGCGTCTGCGGTTCCTGTCCAAAGGTCATCCCCTGGGAGATTACCTGGCCTTTCTGGCGCAACTTGCAAACGCGCAGCAAGATGCCTTGAACCGATTCCCCTCCACACCCCTGCCCGACACCAAGGAGCAGGCATTATGCCGCAAACAGGGCACGCCGCTTTTGGCCGCCCGGTCCTGGCCCCGAAACCCGGCCTGGCGGGCGGGGCTGAAAATGATTCTTCAGCAGATGAGAGAGGTTGCTCTTCCACCAGCCGGAAATGTGGCCGTAGACGGCTTGATGCAGGCGAATGAAACCAGGCTGGATGAGACGGCGGACAGGATAGTAGCGGGAGATTTCGCCGATATTTCTCCTCAGGAGCTGCCCTTTGTCGCCGCAGCCTTGCAGGTCTACTGGGTGCACATGACGTCCTCTTTGGGAGAAGAGACGTTCGGCAGATCGGAGCAGGGCGGGATATGCCCGGTGTGCGGTTCCTTTCCGACGGTGGGCATCGTGAAGAGCGGCGGGGCAGAGCAGGGCCTGCGTTACCTTTCCTGCTCCCTCTGCTCCTCGCAGTGGCACATGGTGCGGGTCAAGTGCAGTATCTGCGAGTCCACCCGGGGGATCGACTACCATATCCTGGAAGGCTCGAACGGCGCGGTCAAGGCCGAGAGTTGCGACGACTGCAACTCCTACCTGAAACTGTTGTACCTGGGAAAAGACCCGCAGATGGAAGCGACGGCGGACGACCTGGCCACTCTTGGCCTGGACATGCTGATGAACGAAGCGGGCAAGATACGAAGCGGTCCGAACCTGTTGTTTCACCCCGGGAGGCCGCACTGATCATTGCTTCACAGGTCCCCGGCTGTTTCCACCCCGAACGAGGACCTTCGACAGGCTGCCGGGCAATCAGGGTGGCGGGGCCGCGCTTGCCGACGGGCGCTATTTTCTCATGCAGTGAATGCACATACGGTATGACTATTATGAATTTGCATTTTTCGCGACGCTGTGATTATTATCGACAGCTGCAAACTGTGTAAGAGGAGATTACTAATGCGGACAAAGCCCCTGCAGGCGGACATTTCCGATTTTGAACGGATTCTTTCAGAGGCCGTCGAAATACACGGACACCTCTGCGCGGGCCAGGTACTGGGCGTCCGCATGTCCATGCTCGGTCTTCGGGAGATCGGCATTCTTGACCCGAAAAAAAAGGACCGGAAGAACATCATTGTTTTTGTCGAGATGGACCGGTGCGCCACGGACGCCATCCAGTCGGTCACCGGTTGCAGTCTCGGCCGCCGGACGATGAAATTCATGGACTACGGCAAGATGGCGGCGACCTACATGAACCTCAAAACAGGGAGGGCGGTCAGGATTGTCGCCAGGGAAGAATCGCGGGAGAAAGCGAAGGAATACTTCCCTGACATCGAGAACAAATACGCGGGACAACTTGAGGCGTACAAGGTCATGTCAGATGAAGAGCTTTTCGACGTGATGGAGGTTTCTGTCAACGTGCGTCCCGAGGACATGCCGGGCAGGCCCCTGCAAAGAGTGCAGTGTGATTCCTGCGGCGAGCATGTTCAGGACAAGAGAGAAGTCTACCAAGAGGGGAAGATATTGTGTGCAACCTGCGCACGGGGCGGCTATTATGCAGTGAAAGATTTTTTTTCGGGGGTGCGTTATGCAGAAAAGTCATAACGGACTGGACATCAGGTCGAAAATATGGATCGAAGTAGACGGCGAACCCGTGTTCGGACGCGGACGGCGCTTCCTGCTCGAAGCGATCGACACTCACGGATCGATCAACCGCGCGGCGAAAAGCGTCGATATATCCTTCCGGAAAGCGTGGGGCCACATCAAGGTCATGGAAGCGCGCCTGGACGTGCAGCTCGTCGAGCGGCAAACCGGCGGCAGGAACGGCGGCGGCGCTACCTTGACAGATGATGCCCGGAAGTTCCTGAAGAAATACGAAGCGCTTGAAAAAGGCGTACAAGCGATTGTTGATAAGAGATTCAGGTCAATATTCGGGGGAGCCTCCCATGTGTGACGATATGCATGAATCCCAGGGTCCAACAATGAAAGCTATTCCGGTGACACGGGCAGTCGGCACGGTCCTGGCTCATGATATAACCGAGATCAGGCCGGGCGAATTCAAGGGCCGCGCCTTCAAGAAGGGCCACCTTATCCGCGAGGAAGATGTCTGCCATCTCCAGCGGCTCGGCAAGGAGCATCTCTATGTGCTCCAGGTCGCCGAGGATGAGATGCACGAGAATGATGCGGCATATGCGCTTGCCACTGCGCTCATGGGAGAAGGGGTCGTGATAAAAGGCGAACCCAAGGAGGGCAAGATCAGCATTGTTGCCGGGCGCGACGGCCTCCTCACAATAGATCATGACGCGCTGCTTGCATTCAATATGCTGGGCGAGGTCATGGCTGCAACGCTCCACACAAATACGCCTGTTAAGAAAGGGCAGACAGTCGCGGGGACGAGGGCCATTCCTCTTGTGATCAAGAAAACTATCGTGGACAGGGCGGTCACTATCGGCGAAAGGGCTGGAAAGATCATCCGGGTGCGGGAAATCAGAAAGCCGAAAGCCGGTGTTGTGATCACGGGGAATGAAGTCTACAGCGGCAAAATCAAGGACGCCTTCGCGCCGGTCATTACGAAGAAAATTGAGGACATCGGCGGGGAACTTGTCGGAATCTACTATGCGCCCGATGATAAGGCGTTCATCGTGGACAGGCTGCGGGAGCTGCTGAAAGCCGGGGCGGACCTGCTGATTACCACGGGCGGCATGTCTGTGGACCCCGATGACGTAACGCGGTTTGCGATTCGGGAACTGGGCGCGGGAGACATCATCTATGGCTCCGCGGTCCTCCCCGGTGCGATGTTCCTGGTGGGGTACCTGAGCAAAGCGCATTGTGCAGAGAGCATAGGCCGAATACCCTCTGCGCCAGGCCCTCTGCCCCTTGCCGACATTCCCATCATCGGCATTCCCGCTTGCGGCATGTACGCAAAGACCACGATATTCGATCTTATCCTTCCCCGCGTGCTTGCCGGAGATCGGATAGGACGCAAAGAAGTGGCTGCCCTTGGACATGGCGGACTCTGCCTGAAATGCGACGTGTGCAGGTATCCGGTATGTCCATTCGGGAAGTCGGGATAGCCTCTGCATGGTGTTAAACTCTGAGCGTAGAAACGTATGCTGTTTTGCTGCTGCAGTATTTAACACGGCAAAAATTCAGGATGTGGAGCTTATGTTTTTGTTTCGGGCCGCCCGTCCAGGGCCTCTCGAATTTTCGTCAACAGGTCCCTGGGCGAAAGCGGTTTGGTGAGCAAGGTCAGGCCTTCGTCGAGAAACCCCCGTTGGCGGATGATATCGGCAGTATACCCGCTGGTGAAGATCGCCTTGATATCGGGACGGATCTTCCGGATCTCATCGAAGGCGTCCTTGCCGTTTTTGTGCGGCATGATGATGTCGAGCAGCAGCAGGCTGACGGCACGCCGGTTTTCCATGAATTTTTTCACGGCATCATCTCCGTCGAGGGCCTCGATGACCGTGTAGCCGGACTCGCCCAGGATATTCGCCGTCAGCTTTCGCACTTCCTCGCTGTCTTCGGCAACCAGGATGGTTTCCCTGCCTCCCTGCGGATGCCGTATTTACGCAGCATTCCCTTTCCCGGCCGGGCCGTGAATGAGCGGCAGATAAATTTTGAAGGTCGTGCCTTTGCCGGGCTCGCTGTAGCAGTTGATGTAGCCCTTCTGCGCTTTCACGATACCATACACGATCGAAAGGCCGAGGCCGGTCCCTTTTCCCGTTTCCTTGGTGGTGAAGAAGGGCTCGAAAATCGGCGCCCGTGTCTGCTCATCCATGCCCATTCCCGTGTCGCTCACCGACACGACGGCGTATTCCCCGGCTTCTCCGTAACCGTTGAGAGAAATATACTGTTCGTCGATGTTTTCGAGCCCCGTGGTAAGGGTGAAGTACCCCCCTGAAGGCATGGCGTCCCTGGCGTTCGTCGCGAGGTTCATCAGCACCTGTTCCAGCTGGCCCGAATCAGCGAGGATGGT
>DAIDTZ010000385.1 GCA_027456925.1 Nitrospirota bacterium | reverse complement strand
GTCCCATTTCGTCCCTCGCTTGACGGCGGAAAAGACGCCCATGCCGATGCCGAACACCGAGGCAAAGCACATTGCGGCAAGGGCCAGTTTGAGCGTATTCGGAAATTTCTGGATAAGATCATCGGCTATCCTGCGGTTCGTGTAATAGGACCTGCCCAGTTCTCCGGCCGCGAGCAATTTTAAATACCCGACGTATTGAAGCGGAAGCGACCTGTTCTGGCCAAGTTCCGCGCGGATGCGCGCGATGGTTTCGGGGCTGGCGCGCTCGCCCGCCATGCCCGCGACCGGGTCGCCGGGCAGGGCCTGCATCAGGATGAACGTTATGAGCGTTATGCCCAGGAGGGTGGGAATAAAAAGAAGGATGCGTTTAACGATGTAGAGCGCCATACGTGGCTGAATCTTACACAATCCTCTGATAAACCGCAACGGCAAAGATGGGAACGGAGCGTATCGCCGGGTCCCGTTCCCGTCACTTTTTTCCCGATACCGGAACGTAGTACTGTGTTCCCTGCTTCATGCTCATAATCTGCTTCAAGAGGTCGTCGAGATCTTCCCTGCGGTGGACAAAATCGATATCGGACGTATTGATGACGAGCAGCGGAGTGTCTGCGTACCGGAAAAAAAATTGATTATACGCTTCGTTGACGGCCGCAATGTATTCGTAGTTGAGTTCTTTTTCAAAGGGCCGCGCGCGCATTTTGATGCGTTTGAGCAGGGTGTCCGTGTCCGCCTGGAGAAAGATTACCAGGTCGGGCCTCACGATTTTGGGTTCCAGGATCCTGTAGAACTGCTCGTACAGCGCCAGTTCGTTCTCGTCCAGGTTCAGGTAGGCGAAGATCCGGTCCTTGTCGAAGAGATAATCGCTCATGGTGATCCGCGTGAACAAGTCCGGCTGGGCCAGCTCCTGCTGCTGGCTGAACCTGCTCAGCAGGAAGAACATCTGCGTCTGGAACCGGTAGCGGGCAGGATCTCTGTAGAAATCGGAAAGGAACGGGTTGTCCTCGGCACGCTCGAGAATAAGGCGCGCGCCGAGCTCCTCGGCGATGAGCGACGTAAGGCTGGTTTTGCCCACGCCGATCGGACCTTCGGTCACGATATATTTTGTATGGCGAAGAGACTCCGCTTGCCTGCTCATGGTTGATCAACCGGTGCATCACACAGACTAACCCGGTGAACGTCGTGCAAATTGTGAAGCAGCTGCGCGATCGTCATTTTACAAACCGGGTGGACCGTCTCGGCCGCGATTTCAGCGAGCGGGATGAGAACAAACGCGCGCGCCGACATCAGCGGATGGGGGATGGTGAGTTCCCCATCGTTCATTACCGCCTCGCCGTACAAAAGAATATCGAGATCGATGGTGCGCGGCCCCCATCGGACAAGACGTCTCCGGCCCAGTTCGTCCTCGATCACGTGGCACTGCGCCAGAAGCGCCGGCGGCGACAAGGGCGTTTCGAGCTCAACCACGGCGTTGACGAATTCTTCCTGGTCCGGGTAGCCGACGGGCTCGGTGCAATAGAAGGAAGAAGCAGCGACAATGCGGCCCGCTTTGCCGAGCAGTTTGATCGCCCGGCGGCAGGCGGCTTTCTTGTCTCCCATGTTCGAGCCGATGCCGATGTATGCGGTTGTGAGCATAAAAAATTAATTACCGTGGAATGCGCCGAGAAACCTTATGTTAGAACTCAAACCGCAACCCGCCCATCCTCTTTTCAAACTCTTCGAGGACCCGCAGCTCGTCGGCCTTGCCTTTGGATTCGAACGTGGCCGAGAAGCGAATGTACGACCCGGCATCGTCCCAGGGCACGGTGCTGATGAGTTTTTCCGTGATCAAAAATTCCGAAAAATTCTCGGCACTCGAAAAGATTTTGCCGTTCTTGACCGCCTTCGGCATTTTGACATAGAGGTAGAACGTGCCAGCCGGCATTTTTGCGTTAAAACCCATGTCCGCCAGGACCGATGACATGGCCCGAAGCCTCCGCTCGTATTTGGCCTTGATCTCGTCCGTGATCTCGGGATGGTTGAGAGCGTAGACCCCTGCCTGTTGAATGGCTTTGAACTGGCCCGAATCATAATTGTCCTTCACGTTCCCGTAGCCCGCGACAACCCGGTCGTTCCCGGCAACAAAGGCGAGACGCCAGCCGGTCATGTTAAAGGCTTTCGAAAGCGAGTGGATTTCAACTCCCACGTCCTTGGCCCCCGCGACGGACAGAAAGGAGAGGGGCCGGGAGCCGTAAGTGAGTGCGGCATAGGCTGCATCGTGGACCACGATAACGTTGTGGGCCTTCGCGAAGGCAACGACTTTTTCGAAGAAGGCCTTTGTCGCGCCTGCGCCGGTCGGATTGTTCGGGTAGTTTATATAGAGGAGCTTTGCCCGCTTTTTGACGTCACGAGAGAGCGCGTCGAGGTCCGGGAGAAAACCGTTTTCCTCACGGCGCGGCAGAGGTACCACCTCGCCGCCGTACCAGCGTGTGTGGGTTGCCATGATCGGATATCCCGGCGCGGTCATCAGCGTTATATCGCCGGGATTGATGAAGATTGCCGGGAACATGGCGAGTACGGGCTTGCTGCCGATGCCGTGCAGCACTTCGGTTTCCGGATTAATCCCGTTGACGTTGTATACCTTCTCCATGTAGCGCGCGGCGGCGTCCTTGAACTCCTGGATGC
>DAIDTZ010000384.1 GCA_027456925.1 Nitrospirota bacterium | reverse complement strand
CTCTGACGACTGCACGCACGGCTATGTCGGCTTTTCGCAGGCGTCGGATGAGATTGCTTCCCACAAAACCGGTGCCGCCGGTGACCAATATCATGAGGTGTCCTTTCGAACGAAAGTGAGTTCGGTTTTCCGCGGACAAGGAGATCACGAAATCCCGAACAGATATCCCGCACTGCCTCCCATCGACACGATGATATTACCGCGGGCAGCGCCCGAAGTCCAGCTTGAAACGCTTTCTCCAGCCTCGCCCTTCTGCATTTTTTGACCGGCTAGAACAACACCGGCATCCAAAGAGAGAGGTAGATGAAGGTGTCGCGCTGGACGTCCAACCCTTTGGCAACGACGAGCCTGAACGTGATCGGCAGATAGTACGAGAAATACGTATCGAGCCTTCCTTCGGCGCCTATGGAGCGCTTGAAATCCGGAGCATGAAACCCCTTGTCCCAGGCATTGCCGGCCTCGGCGAAGACCGCGCCGTGAAGCCGCCGGAAAAAAATCGGCGCATTGCCCCACCCGTTCTCGATGTTCTCGATCGGAAAGCGGTACTCAAGGCTCGCGAGCGCCGCCTTCTGGCCCAGAAAGGCGTTGATGGGATAGCCGCGCAAAAAGATTGCCTGGCTGTCAACGGGGATGGTGCTGTCTCCGGGGTTGTCGCCGCCCAGTTGGAAGGCGCGCTGCGGGATGATGTCGCCCGAGGACGTTCCGTAGAAGGCCCTGGCCAGGAGCACGTGGTGCTTCCAGGGAAAATCGATATACTCGTGCCAGTCCGCGGTATATTTGCTCACGTTGAAATCGCTTCCGAGCGCTCTGTCGAGCCGCTCGTAACCCAGTTCGATGGTCCTGCCGTTCTCGGGGCTGATGGACAAGCCGAATTGTTCTGCGTTATTGAACTTGTAACTGACGCGCCCGGAAATGAGATCGCCCTGGGCCGGACCGGGGCCCGGAGGGAGCTTCGTGAGCGCCGAAATCTCCTTCCGCCGGTATCCGATTGTCAGTTCGTGCTGGCGCGGGATCGTAAGGAGCGGAAAGACCAGCGACGCATCGATCGTTTTCTCGCGCTGCACGTAGTCTTTTGGGCCCAAAAGTCCGCTGTAAGTGCCGTCAATGTCCGACGCGGAGAACAGCGCGGTCGGGTAGAGGCCGTCATAGGCATAATTAAAGGAATACCAGGTCCGGTGCGTGGTCGGACTGTAGAGGCCGGTCAACAGATAGGAGTGGCGCTCCACCGCGTCCTGGTTAAAGGTCAGGAAACCCCAGAGGCTCCCGCTTTCCTCGCTCGCGCCGTACCAGGGAAGCCAGAAGCGCGGGTAGAGCGTCGGCAGGGGATTGTAGGGTTTTGTTTTTGTTTCCACCTGCGGTTCGTTGTATGTCATGATTGGGTAGGGGTCCGTGAAGGGTTCCGCCTGCTTCCAGGACGCGGGATCAACGGGCATCGTCTGGAGATCATATCCCTTCGCGCTGTAGGATGCGAACACGATCCTGCTGTTGTCCGGCGAAGGCGCGGGCGTGAACGCGCCGCCCAGGACGTTCGTTACCTGGAAAATCGTTTTTTTGTTCAGGTCGTAGGCGTAGAGGTTGAAGATGCCCGTGCGGTCCGAGGAAAAATAAATCCTCTTGCCGTCGGCGCTCCAGACGGCGTTTCCGTCAATGGCGCGGTCATGCATGAGCTCCCGGGTCTTGGTTCCCCTGCTGTCGAGGACCCAGATGTCCTTGTACCCTCCGGGCTGCCACACGCCCACAACGATCGATGATCCGTCAGGGCTGTAGCGCGGGGTCTCGTACTGGAGCTCGCTGTCTTCCGTCAGATAGACAATGTCGTGTTCCCGCGCTTCCCGCCCCCTGACCGCGGCGAGGTCCAGTACGGCGAGCCGCGTCCTCCCGAGCGCATTCGTCACGAACAAAAGCTTCTTCCCGTCCGGCGACGGATAGGGGTCCCGGGCGCGAAGACCCTTGGTGATGCGAATCTCTTGCTTCGATGCCAGGTCGTAAAAGTAGATATCATTATAAACGTCCGTGTTTCTGACAATCTCGTCTTTCGTATAGTAGATGCCGCCATTGTCCGGACTCCAGGCAATGCTCTGCCCCGACGAAGTCGAGGACGTGGTGTTGTCAACGACCTTGCGGTCTCCGCTCCCGTCCGCATTCATAATATAGATGCCCGGGAACTCGTCGGCGTTCTGGACCGTATAGGCGATGCGCCTGTTGTCGGGAGAAAAAGCCGGCGAGACATTGATGTAGCCCCGCGAGGTCAAGGCCGACGAGGCCGTCATGCCGCGCCGGGTCACGTCGTCGCGCACCAGCCCGTACCTGGCCTTGAGGCTGCTCAGCCATTCGTCCCACAGATCGGCGTACTCCGCGCCTAAAACCCGCTCTCCCGTTGAATCTACAAGGAATGGAATGCCGCGACCGCTGTACGCGACGTAGACATCAGCCAGTTTTTCCCTGCCGAATTTCTTCACGATGAACCGCGTAAAGCCCTCCCCGAACAAATAGGGCACCTGGCCCGCGGGCCAGGAATCGGGGAATGCCGTGGTCTGGCTCATGCGCGGGAAGCGGTCTTCGAGCACGGCCATGCGGAGGATCATTTCCGAACCAGGGGAACGGCCGCGGCCGCCGGAGGTCTCTTCGGTTTCTTCGTAGACGGCAAGGCCCTCGATCATCCAGATAGGCTCAAACTGGTTGGGGAAATAGATCCTGCCGAAGATGTCCTGGATGATCGCGGGAATTCCCGTGACCATGTCGAGGTGCAGGATGTGGGTGTATTCGTGGGTGATGAGCGTCCGCATCCACTCGTCGTAGACCGTCGTGCCGAAGCCGGGTTCGCCCAGGGGCTGCGTGATGAAAAGAACAATATGGTTGTAGGGCACCGGCGTGGTCAGGCCGTTCGTGTCGTCCATGGCGTCCACGAGAACGATGTCGGTCCTCCCCTTGGGGTCCCACTTGATGCGGGGCACGAGCCGGCTATGCACGTCCTCGGCGATCACCGCGGCCCGCTTTGCGATCTTCTCTTCGCCCTGGTGATAATGGATGTCGAAGTGCGGCGTTTCGAGCGTGGTCCAGGTGAAGGAAGGATCGAATTTAGCGGATGCCGCGGATGCGGCGAACAGAAGCATGAAGCAGAACAAGAGGATTTTTTTCAAGGCTTCCCCCACAAGGAAAATAGCGCGACGATCGAATACATTATATCAGCCAGACGGCCGTTTACATGCGTTCTCCGGAAAGGTCCTTCCTGACCCGGTATCTTCCGATGAGTATCACGGCAGCGGCAGCAACGATCTCAACCGCGTACATGACCGGTCGTGAAGGCGCGACGAACCTGACGGACACGGGATCGGTCATGATCATCTCCGCGCCGATCTTGCCCAAGAGCGCGGCACCGATGTAGATGATGACCGGGAACTTGTCCATGAGCATCGAGAGCAGGCTGCTCGTGAAGACGATAAAGGGGATGGAGAGCCCCAGGCCGAAGATCAGGAGGAAAAGGTTGCCCTGCGAAGCGGCGCCCACGGCAAGCATGTTGTCCAGGGCCATGGTGATGTCGGCGATTACGATGAGGCGGACCGCATGCCAGAGCGTTTCCGCTTCCCGGTGAGCCCCGACCGCTTCCTCATCTTCGACGAACAGCTTCACCGCGATCCAGAGGATGACGATGCCGCCCGCGAGCTTGACATAGTTCAGGGTGAGGACCTGCGCCACGAAGAACGTGAGCACGACGCGGAGCAGGACGGCCGCGGCCGAGCCGTAGATGATCCCCCTCCGCCGCTTCTCTTTCGGCAGGCCGCGCACGGCCATGGCAATGACCACGGCATTGTCGCCGGCAAGGAGCAGATCGATGAGGACGATACTGAACAGAGCGGAAAAGAATGTCAGATCCAGATGCACGGTCCCAAGCGAGGACAGATCCACGTAAGACACCTCTCATAAAAAAGGACGGCAGGAATACAACCCTGCCGTCGCTACCATACCACAGATCAATGCTCGGGTGCACGGAAAAAAACGGCCCGCCTGCCCGCTGCGCCGCGCTCCGGCGAAGCTGGCCGTCAGCGTCCTGCCGGGGAAAACGCGCAGCTTACCCAGACCAGAATGCCGAACAGAATCGCGCCGAGACCGATGCTCCACCCGATGTTTTTTTTCTCCAAGGAGAGGAGCGGCCCCTTTCCATCGTTATCGCCGGCCTCAAAATCCCCGCATCGTTGCCAGGAAGAAAGAAAAAAATCGTGCCGGCTGCATATTCCCGCGTCGGACCGTACGGATCCATAGGCTGAACTGAGCGCAGTCAAGCCGGGAAAGGTCGCCTCGATCAGCGCGGGATCGTTTGCGAAAAATCTGCAGCTGATACATCTGCCCTGCATGGTCGCCTCCTGACGCATGTCAATTTTCCGCTGTGAACGCTATTTGCCGAGATTCGACCAGTAGCCGCCGAATACATAAACCGACAGGACGAACCCGAGCACCACATTGATTGCCACGCCGATCGTAAACGCGCCGAAGGGTTTCCAGCCGGCGGCCTTCAGGTCCTTAAACCGGGTCGTAAGCCCTATGCTGAGAAAGCAGAAAATGAACGCCCAGGTCCTGAGAGAAACGATCGGCAGGAGCAGTCCCGGTTTTACAAGCG
>DAIDTZ010000383.1 GCA_027456925.1 Nitrospirota bacterium | reverse complement strand
CCGTAAGCGTGATGATGTAGGCGCCCGTCGCGGAAAACCCGGAAAGCAGCAGATGGGAGATCAGTCCGCCGAGCATGCCGCCCGACGGGATGTCTTCGCCCAGGAAGCGCAGCGTTTCGCCCTGCAAACCGAAGAACGCGGCCAGGGAGAAAAAGAGAATAAGACCGCCGATCTTTTTCAGGTAAGGATGGATCGCTTCCATCCCGAGCGCCAGAAACACGCCGAAGCCGAACAGGAAGAGCGGGAGCAGATAGGAAGTAATGCCGAAAAGGTGAAGCAGGACGTCGGAGAGATAGGCGCCGATGATGCCGATGAAATTCTGCGTTCGGCCGCCCGTGCCCGAAACGCTGAAGCAGGGGTCCTTCGCGCTGTACGACAGCAGCCCGAGAATGATCAGGAGTCCAGCGGCAAACAGGAGCAGGCCGACCATCTCGTTCCAGTGTTTCGGTTTTGTTGCGGCAACCGCCATATCAGAATTTCCATCCCCTTTGCCAGTAGAATCCCAGGACCAGCAGGCCGAACACGATCCGGTAATAGGCAAATGACGAGAAATTATGCTTCGAAACAAACCCGATGAACGCCTTTACAACCACGACGGCGGAAAAGAACGCGGCAACGAATCCGACGACAAAAAGAGGAATGTCCGCAGAAGAGAGCGCGTTCATATTTTTCAGAAGATCGTAACACGTTGCGGCAAACATGGTGGGGATGGCGAGAAAGAAGGAAAATTCCACCGCAACCTTCCTATCGAAACCCGTGATCAGTCCGCCCATGATCGTGGCCCCGGAACGCGAGATCCCCGGGAAAAGGGCGAAACACTGGGCAACTCCGGTTGCCAAAGCCTGCTTCGACGTGATGTTCTCGACGGCCTTAACATGTGAGCGGTGGTTCATCCGTTCGATTATGAGGATCGCGATGCCTCCTGCGATGAGCGCCCCGGCAACGGTGATCGGGTTGAAAAGATAGGTCGTGATGGCCTTGTGTGTTAAAAGGCCCACAAAGGCCGCTGGAAGAAAAGCGATGAAGAGGTTGATCACCAGCGAGCGGTCCTTCTTGCGGTCCGGAAGCCCCTTGATCACGCTCAGAATTTTTTCCCGGTACAGCCAGACGATTGCGAGGATCGCCCCCAACTGGATGACGATCTCGAAGACTTTTGCCCTCTCGTCATTAAACCCGATAAGGTCGCCTGCCAGGATCAGGTGTCCGGTCGACGAAACCGGGAGAAACTCCGTTATTCCCTCGACAATGCCCAGGAAAAGGCCTTTCAAAAGCAGCATTAAGTCCATGTCTTAAAAAATCCTTTCTCCGCTATTCCTGATTCTAAATTCTTAATTCTTAATTCGCCTCACTCGTCACCCCTGCCCGAACCACACGCCGCCAACGACTGCCGAGTAGCTGATGACCAAGAGGAACCAGTGCATGATGTTGATGAGCTTCAAGGCCTGGTCCATGTCGATCTTCTCCGGGTCCGCGAAGATCCTTGCAAAGATCTTTCGCTCGAACAAAAGCACGGTGGTATAGAGCGCCCAGGCGAAGATCATGATCGCAACGCCGATGCCATGAGCCTGGGCCAGGACAGCGAAGCCGTACTTCGCATAGAGCATCCAGAAGCCCGTGATTCCCACGATTGCGATCAGCCACTTGACCATGGCGGAGAAGCGGTGCTCAACGCCCTGGAACAAGAGCGCCTTTTCGAGCGAGCCTTCGGTCCGGTACATCATCGGAAAAATGACGGTGGTCACGAACGTCACGCCGCCGATCCAGACGATCACGCAGATGACGTGAATGATGAGCAGGATGGTCAGAAACAAAGATGCCTCCCCGGTTGGATGCAATTTTCAGTGCGATTTCATTATTTCACAAAGCAGGAAGGAATTCAAGCTGTTTTGAAAGTGAAGAAAGAAAAAGACTTGGAACGTTCCTGAGTTCCTGCGCCCTAAACCCTGAACCACCTGCACTCGCGGGAACGCTCGTAAACGCGGGGGCAAGACTTTGAACCTTGAACGTTGAACCCCCTGCACTCGCGGGAACGCTCGTAAACGCGGGGGCAAGACCCCGAACCTTGAACCCCGAACGCTCGGCTAAATTCTCACCACGATCTTCCCGAAGAACTGCCGGGAAAGAAGCTTCTCATAGGCCTTCCGGACATCGTGAAACTCGAACACCGAATCAACGACGGTCCGAAGGCGCTTCGGAAAGAGTCCGAGCGCCTGCCCGAAGGCCGCTCTCGGCCCCACGTAGACCCCGTGGATCGTGATGTTCTTGCCGAACACGTACCTGAGGCTTAAAGGCAGCTCGTCGCCGGTCGTGGAGCCGAAGGTCACCAGCCTGCCGCCGCGCTTGAGACAGGAGAGAGACGTGTTGAACGTTGCCGCTCCCACGTGATCCGCGACGATGTCCGCAAGCTCCCCCTTGGTGATACGCTTCACTGCCTGGAAAAGGTCTTCCTTCCGGTGGTTCACGATGAAGTCCGCACCGAGCTCGTGGGCCTTCTCGATTTTCCAGTCGTCGCCCACGGTGGTGATGATTTTCCCATGAAAGAGCTTCGCCACCTGGATGAGCGCGCTGCCCGCGCCGCTGCCTGCTCCGTGAACAACGACCGTGTCCCCCTGGCCGATGCCGGCGCGCAGCACGAGGGAGTTCCAGGCCGTGGTATAGGTGATCCCGATCCCTGCCGCCTCTTCGAAGCTCAGGCCTTCGGGCTTTTTGAAAATGTTTATGCCCGGGGCCTTGACGAATTCCGCGGACGCGCCGTCTGCGCCGACGCCGATCAGCGAAAAACTGTTGCATTCATTATCGCGCCCCCGAAGGCAGCTCTCGCAATGGCCGCAGGAAAGCCCGGGGAAAACGATCACCCCGTCTCCCGCCTTCACGTGTTTGACCTGGCTGCCCACCTGCTCCACAA
>DAIDTZ010000382.1 GCA_027456925.1 Nitrospirota bacterium | reverse complement strand
GAGTAAAGAGTCAGCAACGACAAAACAAGAAAATGCACCGGTTGGCGGGGTTGTCAAAAAACAGCCGGGAACGGCAGGGCAGGAAGGCAAAAACTGATCTTCATTTTTTCGTTGTGAAGGTGCCGGTCTTAACATTTGTTTATTTGCGCGATAAAGCGGCATGCTTGAAGTTGAGGCATGCCGCTTTGTATTCCAAAACAAACCTTGACGGCAATCAGGACCTGATGCTACAATCCACGAACTGTCAATGAACCATGCCGATGAATAAAATATCGAGGACAATCATTCTTTTCATCGCAGAGGGGGCTTTTTCCGGCAAATCGCCCTTTGCGCCGGGCACAGCGGGCACGCTTGTCGGCGTTCTGCTCTATCTCGGAATACAGAATGCCGGCGTCGTCCCTTATGCCGCCCTGACCATCCTGCTGTGTGTCATCGGCACCTGGGCCGCCGGTCGCGCTGAGACGATCCTCGGCAAAAAGGACAGTCCCTCGATCGTGATCGACGAAATTGCAGGATATCTCATCGCAATGTTCCTGGTCCCGGCGGGATGGGGATATATCATTGCCGGTTTTTTTCTTTTCCGGGCGTTCGATATCGCCAAACCCTGGCCGCTCTTTGATTTGCAGGAGGTCCACGGCGGCCTCGGCGTGATGCTTGACGACATCGGGGCCGGAATATACACGAATATCGTGCTCCAGATCGCCGCTTATCTTATCAACCGATGACCCAGATTACCGAAGACACTTTCGAGAAGACCCTCCGCTCCTTCATCCAATCGGAACAGATCGACCTCGGCAACCTGTCTTTTATCGACCCTTACGGCATGGTGGGGCTTCTTGAGATCGGCGAACTTTGCATGCTCGAAGACGTGCGGAAAACCGTCATACTTCCCCGTTCCGGCGAGGTTTGCAGATATCTCGACCGCATGGACTTTTTTACCTTTGCAAAACGCTCTTTTTCTCTCGTGGACACGGCGCCGGACCCTGCGGAAAAATATCAACGCAGCGAAGCTTCGGATATGCTGCTTGAGATCACCCCCATCGAACGATCGAACGATATTCACTTCATCGTCGGAAAAGTTCAGGACCGCGCCCAGGCCATCCTTGCAACGCACCTGCGCTACGATGATCGGGCGATCAACGGATTCATCGTGGCCCTGTCGGAAGTATGCCAGAACATCGTCGAGCACAGCGAGAACAAGGGGTTCGTGGGCATCCAGAAGTACCGGTACCCGAGCATGAACAAGAACATCGTCAAGATCGCGGTCATGGACGCGGGCATCGGGTTTCGGAGGTCGCTGTCCGGCAGGTTCAAGCTCAAGAGCGATTTTGAGGCCATAGACAAGGCCCTGCTCCACGGCGCATCGCGTTACGAAGACGAGGGCAGGGGGCATGGGCTCGCAGCGGTGCGCAGATTCGTGAACCAATGGCAGGGCAAACTTTCTATTCGGTCCGGGACTGCCCGGCTCTCCATTATCCCCCCGTGGGCGCGGGGCAGCGAGCAGCAACGAAACCTCGCGTTCTTCCCCGGAAGCCAGATTAATATCATACTGCCGGAAGTGTAAGCCTCTCTTTCACCTCTCCCTCGATGGGAGAGGCTGGGTGAGGGTAAACCTGCATTCCACTATCTCGTCATTCCCGAATGATTCTATCGGGAATCCAGTACCTTATCTTTCTGAAAATTTCCCCTTGACAAAACCAATCTAGTTCATTATACTTCAATTGAATCAATTGAAGTATAATGTCTGCCTTAAGGTTTGCGGTCGCAAAATGCGACCTCATGCTCAGCTCCTCCGCTGGTTCAATCTTGCAGATTGAACCAAAACATTAAGAGGTGCTGAAATGCCGTCTGTCAGAGTGCTGAAGGAACTAAAAGAAAAAATATACATCCTTGCACATTGGGGGAGAGGGCTGAGGTGAAGTAACTCTTTTGCAATCAAGGAGAAACGTCGTGAAGCCAACCATTTCAGCAGAAACGATAGAGTGCAAAATCTTCCTGGTTCGCGGTCACAAGGTCATGCTCGACAGTGATCTTGCGGCATTGTATGGGGTGCCGACAAAAATTCTTGTCCAAGCAGTCAAACGAAATGCGCGCCGGTTCCCAACGGATTTTATGTTCCAGATGAAAAATCAAGAGGTTGCAGACTTGAGGTCACAATTTGTGACCTCAAGATTGGAGCATGGCGGCCGGAGATATGATCCCTATGCTTTTACCGAGCAAGGCATCGCAATGCTTTCGAGTGTGCTCAATAGTGACAGGGCAATCGAAGTGAATATTCAGATCATGCGGGCTTTCGTCAAGCTTCGGGAGATGATCACTTCGCACAAGGATCTGGCGAACAGGCTTGACGATATAGAAAAGAAATACGACGGGCAATTCAGAGTGGTGTTTGACGCCATTCGAGAGTTGATGATTCCACCTGAAGAGGACAAAAGAAAAATCGGCTTC
>DAIDTZ010000381.1 GCA_027456925.1 Nitrospirota bacterium | reverse complement strand
CAGCGCAGTGAAGATCACGGCAGAGAGCACCGCGCTTTGCGGTGTAGCCAGGCCCATGATGTTCAGCGCCCCGAGCGCCGGGTAGATCGAGATGAACGCAGCGGGCAGAATCGCGAAATATTTCGCCACGTCATTCGCAATACTGAAGGTTGTGAGCGTGCCGCGGGTCATCAAAAGCTGCTTGCCGATCTCGACGATCTGGATCAGCTTGGTGGGGTTCGAATCAAGGTCCACGAGATTGCCTGCTTCCTTTGCAGCCTGGGTGCCGGTGTGCATGGCCACGGCAACGTCCGCCTGGGCCAAGGCGGGCGCGTCGTTCGTGCCGTCGCCGGTCATGGCAACGAGCCTGCCGCCTTTTTGATGTTCGCGGATCAGCTTGAGTTTTGCCTCGGGCGTTGCTTCGGCCAGAAAATCATCGACCCCTGCCTCGGCCGCGACCGCTGCAGCGGTCAGGGGATTATCGCCGGTGATCATGATCGTTTTGATGCCCATCTTCCGCATTTCTGCGAATCGTTCCTTGATCCCGCCTTTCACGATGTCGTTCAACCGGATGACACCGAGAACTTTACTTTCCTCGGCAACCACGAGCGGCGTTGCGCCCTGTTTGGCAATATCGTCCACGATCGACCGGACATCGGGAGGGAATGTCCCGCCCATTCTCTGGACGTACTTTTCAACCGAGTCCGCGGCCCCTTTACGGATCTCACGGTTCTCGAGGTTGACCCAGCTCATTCGGGTCTGGGCAGTAAAAGGGACAAACTCTGCGCCGATACTGTGAAAGTCGCGACCCCGGAGGCCGTACTTTTCCTTTGCCAACACCACGATGCTCCGTCCTTCGGGGGTTTCGTCGGCAAGAGAGGCGAGTTGGGCAGCGTCGGCAAGCGCTCCCACGTGAACTCCCGGCGCGGTAATAAACTCCGTGGCCTGCCGGTTCCCGAGCGTGATGGTGCCGGTTTTATCGAGCAAAAGCACGTCAACGTCCCCGGCCGCTTCCACGGCCCGGCCGGACAGGGCGATCACATTCGCCTGGATCATCCGGTCCATGCCTGCAATGCCGATGGCCGAGAGCAGGCCGCCGATCGTGGTTTGGATGAGGCAGACCAGGAGCGCCACGAGCACCGTGATGGTAATCGGCGTTCCCTGGCCCGCTGCTTTGACGCTGAAGAGGGAATAGGGAAGAAGCGTTACGCAAATGAGTAAAAAGATGATCGTCATGCCTGCGAGCAGAATATCCAGGGCGATCTCGTTCGGCGTCTTTTGCCGTTTCGCGCCTTCGACCATGCTGATCATACGGTCGAGGAACGTTTCGCCGGGGCTTGTTGTGATGCGGATGATCAGCCAGTCGGACAGGACCGTGGTGCCGCCCGTGACCGCGCTCCGGTCCCCGCCGCTTTCCCGGATCACGGGTGCGCTTTCGCCAGTCACGGCGCTTTCATTGACCGAGGCCACGCCCTCGATGATTTCTCCGTCCATGGGGATGATGTCCCCCGCCTCCACCAGCACGACATCCCCTTTCTTGAGCAGTGAAGAGACGACCTGTGTCACTTCCGCATTCGGGTCGGGCTTTGCGAGCCGTTTGGCCATGACCTCGCGCCGCGTTTTGCGCAGAGAATCTGCCTGCGCCTTGCCGCGGCCCTCAGCCATGGATTCCGCAAAATTGGCAAAGAGCACGGTGACCCAGAGCCAGACGGATATCTGAAGAATAAAGGAAGGTGACGCTTCGCCATTGCCGGTAAACAGGGCATGAAAGAACAGCAGGGTCGTGAGGATGCTCCCGACTTCAACGACAAACATCACCGGGTTCTTGATCTGGTAAAGAGGGTTCAGTTTTTTAAGCGAATCCCATGAAGCTTTCTTGACGATCGCAGGATCAAAGAGTGATCTGTTTTTTGACTTGGAACTCATTATTTTCTCCCTTTCGTTGCAGAGGGCATAGGGCATGGCGCATAGGGTTTCGACACACTACTCTCTGCCCCATGCTCTTTGCGTTATTGTGCCGTCAACTGCTCCGCAATCGGTCCCAATGCCCACGCCGGCATGAACGACAAGGCGCCCACGATCACGATGACGCCGATCAAAAGCGCTATGAACAAAGGCGTGTGCGTCGGCAGTGTCCCCAGGCTCGCCGGCACCTGCTTCTTTTTTGCCAAAGACCCGGCAATGGCGAGAACCGGGATGATGACCCAGAACCGTCCTATGAACATGGCAATGCCGAGGGCCGTGTTATAAAAGATCGTATTGCCGCTTAATCCGGCAAACGCGCTTCCGTTGTTGTTCGCCGCTGACGAAAAGGCGTAGATGATCTCCGAGAACCCATGCGGCCCGGAGTTTGCAACGCCGGCAATGCCGGCGTTTGTCGAGACCCCGATTGCCGTGCCGATTTTTATTAAACCATTCACGATCAGGATCACCAGCGCGGCCATCTTCATTTCGAACATTTCGATCTTCTTGCCGAGGTATTCCGGCGTGCGGCCGACCATGAGGCCGGCGATAAAGACCGTAATAATGGCCATGATCAGCATGCCGTAGAGCCCCGAGCCCACGCCGCCGAAGATGACCTCTCCCAACTGGATCAGCACCAGCGGATACAGGCCGCCCATGGGCGTATAGGAGTCGTGCATGGAATTGACGGAGCCGTTCGAGGCTGCAGTGGTTGCTGTGGCCCAGAGCGCAGAGTCCACGATCCCGAAGCGCGCTTCCTTTCCTTCCATGTTGCCGCCGGGAAGCATGGAGCTTGCCTGTTGATCAACACCGATGGATGCGAAGCGCGGGTTGCCATGCTGTTCGCTCCAGACACACAGGGTCGTCAGCGTGACAAGCACAATCGTCATGGCCGCAAGAAGGGCCCATCCTTGGCGCATATCCCCGATCATTTTACCGAACGTGATACAGAGCGCCGCCGGTATCAAAAGAATCGCGAGCAGTTCCAGAAAATTTGAAAAAGCCGTAGGGTTCTCGAAGGGATGAGAGGAATTTGTATTGAAGAAGCCGCCGCCGTTCGTGCCTAGCTGTTTGATCGCGATCTGCGAAGCAGCGGGGCCGAGCGGTATGACCTGCCCTTTCATCTCCGTTTTCTCGGTCACGGGATTGCCCTTATCGTCCTTGATCGGATTCTCCCGGGCGTCGAGTTTCGGATTATCGTAGGTGATGCTCTGAGTAAGCTGCGCGGTCTTGTATTCGCTGAACGTTTGGACTACACCCTGCGAAACGAGCAGCAGTGAATAAATCAGTGACAGCGGAACAAGGATATACAGTGTTGAACGGGTGAGATCGACCCAAAAATTACCAATGGTGTCCGCCAAGTGTCTCTTGAACCCGCGGATCATGGCAACGAGCACTGCCATGCCCGCAGCGGCAGATGCGAAATTCTGCACGCCGAACCCTGCCATTTGCG
>DAIDTZ010000380.1 GCA_027456925.1 Nitrospirota bacterium | reverse complement strand
GGGCAGGTCCAGAAATTGAAAGACCTCGGCATCAAGCATGTCGTGGTGCAGGCCTTCGATGATCAGGACCAGACCCCGGCAGGCAGGCTTAAGTCCCTGGAAAGCATTCTTTCCCAGGGAGCTGACAGCTTTGACACGATCATCGTGGACACGTCGGTGATGAATTTGCCGGCCACGTCGTTCTCGCTCATTGCCAACAGGCTGATCAAGGAGAAGCTCGGCCTCCCCTGCGGCGGAGCGTACTCGAACGGCACGCACATGTGGAAAGAGGCGAAGACCATCTGGAGCCTTGACGGGTTCAAGGCCATGGACGCCGTGGTGCAGGGCATGGCATCGGCGATCTGGAGCGATTTCAACTTCTACGGCCCCATCGTCACGGCGCCCCGGATCTTTCCGGCGGTCGCGGCGGCGCAGATCCTGCTTTCCACGCTGGTCTACGACGAGACACAAAAGATCTCCGATAATGCAAATATCCCGATCAAGAAGTATTTTTCGGATTTTATAGGCAAGCTCACCTCGGGAGCGGCAAGGAAATAGATACTAATAATTTTTGAGGAACCACGGGCCCGCTTCGCGGCCTCACGGTTAGACCCAAATTCGTTCTACGAACTACCGTGCTCATCTGTGTGTCTCGACAATGTCGAGACCCGTGGTTACATTAAGGAGGCTGCATGACCACACTGAATTCAAGAGAACGGGTGTTGAAGCTCTTTGCCGGAGAAGAAGTCGACCGGCCGCCCTGCTTTTCCGGCATGGGCAACGTGACCACTGAGGGGCTGAAATCGCTGAACCAGAAATTCGCAGCCACGCACCTCGACGCCAAGATGATGGCCGCTGCGGCTGCCTCGACGTACAAGCTGTTCGGGTTCGAGGGCGCCGTGGCCCCCTTCGACCTCTGCATTGAAGCCGAGGCCATGGGCTGCGAGATCAACGTCTACGCCCATTCCGAGGACCTGCTGTATCCGACGATCAAGAAAAAACTGATCCACAACGAAGCCGAGATGGAGATCGCCATCCCGTCCGATATCACCACGCGCGGCAGGGTGCCGCTCATGGTCGAGGCGATCAAATTGATGAAAAAGGACATCGGCGCCGAGGCTGTTGTCGGTTCCTACGTGCTCGGGCCTTTCACCCTGGCCGGCCAGGTCATGGAGCTGAACGACCTCTTGAAGCTGTCCTTTAAGAAACCGGACAAGATCGGCAAGCTGCTCGACCAGCTGACCGACGTAATCATCCAGGTCGCGGGGCAGTACGAGAAGGCGGGAGTGGACTTCATTACCGTTCGTGAGATGGGAGCGACCTCGGACGTGCTTTCCCCCCGGGTGTTCAAGAGCCTTATCCTGCCCTACCTTCAGAAGATCTTTGCGAAAATCAAAGTCCCGAGCGTGATCCATATCTGCGGCAAGACGAACGATATCGTCCCGTCCATGGCCGACAGCGGGGCGAAGGCGATCAGCGTGGACCAGAAGAACGACGTTGCCGAGACGCGCAAGAAGCTCGGACCCAAAGCGCTCGTGTTCGGGAACTACGATCCCTACAACGTGCTCGTTGCCGGCACTCCGGACCAGGTGCGCCAGACGATCAGGAAGTGCATGGACGACGGGGTCTCCGCGGTCTGGCCCGGGTGCGACATCTGGCCCACGGTGCCGGCGGAAAACTTTAAAACAATGATGGACGAAGTCAGAAAGTACAGGAGGTAATCCCATGGCAACCGAAGAGAAGAAGAAAGAGCTGTTGGCGAAATTGAAGAACGCCGTGATCTCCTACGACGAGGACACATCGAAAGAAGCGGCCCAGGAAGCGCTGGACGCGGGCATGGAGGCCAACGACGCGATCTTCAACGGCCTTGTCTCCGGCATGGTGGAAGTGGGCCGCATGTTCGAGGCCCAGGAATACTTCGTCCCGGAACTCCTCATGTGCGCCGACGCGCTGTACGCGGGCCTGGACATCCTGAAGCCCCACGTGAAGCAGCTCGATCTGGGCGTGAAGGGTTCGGTGGTGATCGGGACCGTGGAAGGCGACGTGCATGACATCGGGAAGAACATCGTCAAAATGATGTTCGACGTGGCCGGCTTCACGGTCTACGACCTGGGCCGCGACGTGCCGCTCGACAAGTTCGTGGCCGAGCAGCTCAGGACCGATTCGGACCTCGTCTGCCTCTCGGCCATGATGACCACGACCATGACGGGCATGAAAAAGGTGATCGACGACCTCCGGGCCAAGAACCCGAACGTGAAGATCATGATCGGCGGCGCGCCGGTGTCCCAGGACGTGGCTGACAAGTACGGGGCCGACGGCTACGCCAAGGACGCGACCAACGCCCTGAAGGACGCCATCAATATGATCGCCTCGCTCAAGAAGATGAAGGATGAGGTGGAAGCCAAGAAGGCGAAATGAAGACCTCGCTCAGGAAAGAGCTGCTGGACCAGGGCGCAACGGGCGTCGGGATCGCAGACCTTCGCGGATACCTGAGCGGGGAGATCGCCCACCTGGACCGGGCCGTTTCCATCGGCGTGGACCGGCGGCTGAACGAAAACACCCTGAACCTGCTCATGAAGCTGCAGAAGCGGACCGTACGGTTCCTGAAAGCCCGGGGGCACCGCACCCTTGCCATTCCGCCCGACTCGGACCGCAGAAAGGGCACGTTTGTCTCACAGCTCTACGCCCTGTTCAACCACAAGATGGCGGCTACATCGGCCGGCCTTGGCTGGATAGGGAAGAATGGACTGCTCATCAGCATCGACCATGGGCCGCGCTTGTCGCTCGCAACGGTATTGACCGATGCCCCGCTCCGGCCGGATGCGCCGGTAGAACACTGTCTGTGCGGAGAGTGCCTGCTCTGCAAGGACCACTGCCCTTCGCAGGCCATCACCGGCTCGCAGTGGTCGCGGTCATCGCCCTTTGTAGAGCTGGTGCGGCTGGACCAGTGCAGAAGCCATAAGACGAGCAAAAGGCAGACGTCAGGCAAACCCAATTGCGGGCTCTGCGTCAACATCTGCCCCTTTGGAAGGAAAGACGAAAGCGGATAATCAGCCACGGAATCACGGAGACACAGAGAGAAACAATAAAATGAATGAGTCAAAGTTTTTCGACTTGCGACATCCGTCACGACGTTATTTTGGACCTCTCCGTGTCTCCGTGGCAGGTTTAGATATTTGATTTGATCTTTCAGGAGGACGTGCATGATCAAGAAACATAAAGTCATATTCCAGCCCTCGGGCAGCCGCGGCGAAGTGGAGGACGGCAAGACCATCCTCGAAGCGGCCCAGTCCCTGGGCGTCGATATCGAAGCGCTCTGCGGAAACAAGAAGGTCTGCGGCAAGTGCAAGGTGAGGATCGAAGAGGGGTATTTCGAGAAGGACAACATCGAGTCGGGCATGGCCCACCTCTCTCCCCTCTCGGAAGCGGAGAAAAAGCACATCAAACCCGAGGACGGGCCGGGCATCAGGCTGTCCTGCACTGCGGAGATCCACGGGGACGTGAAGGTCTTCGTACCCGAGCGCTCGCGTGCGGGAAAGCAGGTCGTCAGGAAGGCCGCCAAAGAGCTCTCGATCAAGCTCGATCCCGCCGTAAAAAAATATAATGTCGCGCTCGCAAAACCGTCGCTGCACGATATGACGACCGGAGACTGGGAGCGTGTCCTTACGTCGTTGGAAGAGAACTACGGCCTGAAGGGGCTGACCTTTGATTACCTGGTCCTGAAGGACCTCCAGGATATTCTGCGGAAAGGCGAATGGAACGCAACGGCCACGGTCTGGATGGACAAAGAGATCATCAAGATGGAGCCGGGCTTTGTCGAAGCGAGCTACGGCCTTGCCGTGGACATCGGCACCACAACCTGCGTTGGCTATCTTACGGACCTGAACACGGGCAAGGTGGTGAACACCGAATCCATGATGAACCCCCAGGTGCCCTACGGCGAGGACGTCATGTCGCGCATCACCTACGCCATGAGCAATCCCGGTGCGGGTCTCGAGACCATGCAGAAGGCGATCATTGCGGGCTTGAACGAGATCATCGAGCGCGTGGTCACGGAAATAAAAAATGACGGTTCCCATCCCGGATCCGTGATCGACGACCTCACGATCGTGTTCAATACGGCCATGCACCACATTTTTCTTGGTCTGAATCCAGAATACATCGGCCGCTCGCCCTTTATCCCGGCGGTCCAGAGCTCCCTCGACATCAAGGCGCGCGACCTGGGATTAAAGATCAATCCCGCAGCCTACATCCACGTGCTGCCCATCGAAGCGGGCTTCGTGGGCGCAGACAATGTGGGTGTGCTGATCGCGGAAGAGCCCTACAACCAGGACGAGATGGTCCTGATCATCGATATCGGAACGAACGGCGAACTGCTCATGGGCAATCGCACCAAGGTCTGCTCCACGTCCTGCGCCACCGGTCCTGCCTTCGAAGGCGCCCAGATCAAGTTCGGCATGCGCGCGGCCCCCGGCGCTATCGAAACGGTCGAGATCGACCCGGAGACCAAGGAGCCCCGGTATAAGGTCATCGGCAAGGCGGACTGGCACACGCATATCTCGGAAGTGAAGGCCAAAGGTCTGTGCGGTTCCGGCATCATCGGTGTTGTGGCGGAAATGTTCAAGGCCGGTGTTATCGATAAAAGCGGCAGATTCATGATGGACCTCGGTACGCCGCGGGTCAGGAAGGATGCTGATGGCAAGCCGGAATACGTGCTCGCCTGGGCAGCGGAGACATCGATCGGCCACGACATCACCATCACGCAGGGCGATGTTCGTGCTCTCCAGCTCGCGAAAGGGGCGCTCTACGCAGGCGCAAAACTGATGATGAAGCGGCTCGGCATCGCCAAGCTTGATCGCGTGATCCTGGCAGGCGCCTTCGGGAGCCACATCGACAAGGTGGCATCGATGACGCTCGGCATGTTCCCCGACTGCCCTATCGACATGGTCTATGCCGTGGGCAACGCGGCAGGTGACGGTTCGCGCATGGCGCTCCTGAACCGGGGCAAGCGCATTGAGGCGAACGAAAAAGCGCGATGGGTCGAGTTCGTCGAGATCGCGACCGACCCGGCCTTTGAAAAGGAATTCATGCAAGCGATGCATATCCCCCACATGAAGGACAAGTTCCCGAACCTGAAGGCTTTGCTCGAAAAGCAGAAGAGCCCGGTGGAGATAAAGGCCTAAAGTATCGCCACAGTGGTCACAGAGAGCGCGGAGAAAGCAATTTTAAATAGTAATGAAGCTCCTCGGTGTCCTCTGCGATCCCGGTGACAAAAAATTTTTCTTGTTTTAAGATTATCTCCGGAGTCCCTTCCGAAGATAACGAGGTTGCAGGGGCAGGAAGGCATTTCTTTCCCCGGTCCTTCCTGTCCTTTCTTCCTTCAAGGTTCTTACGAGGGCAAGAGGTATTATGACAAAGGTCGTTGTACATTCCGGCGCGTGCGGTTATATTGTCACGATCACGGCGGAAAAAGGCCCTGGCGGCAAGATTGCCGTGTCGCTGGATACGGAATGCGAGATGGTTAAAAAAATGCTCGCGGACATTGCGGTCCTTGACCGGTTTGCGCCGCTTGCCGCGTTCCCGGCCAACCCCGTGCACCAGGCGGCGGCAAAGCACCTGAAGCACGCGGCCTGTACCGTGCCGTCGGGAATCCTGAAGGCCGTAGAAGTTGAGGCAGGCCTGAACGTCGCGAAGGACGTGAGCATCGTCTTTGTGAAAGAAAAATAAGACGTCGTTAACGGCCGCCACGCCGTACCGGGGTGTTTGCGTATCGGCTTACTTGCCGATATGGTACAATGGAAAAAGGGCACTCAATCATACACATGGGGAAAATTTTGATAGTGGCCGCCTATGCAGTGTATGCGGCCTTCTGGCTTCGATTTATCGGGCATGCGCTCGTTTGGTGGAAGGTTTCGCAGCGGCTTGACAACCGGTCGCTTGCGCGGCCTCACCTGAAGCTGAAAGCGTGCGCGCTCACGGTCCTTGATGTGGTTTTGCTCGGCAGGGTCTTCATCGTGAACACCGCACTCTGGATCGTCGAGTGGGTGTTCCACGCTTCTTTTTTGCTCGTGGTGCTCCGGCATCTGCGGTTCTTTTTGGATCCGGTCCCGGACTGGGTGTGGTGGCTGCAGACGCCGGGATTGATCGCCGGCTACGTGCTGCCCTTTGCGTTGCTTTATATCCTGGTCATCCGGCTTCTGACAAAGCTTGAAAAGTACGCGGCCCCGGCGAATCTGTTTCTCCTCGGCCTGGTGCTGGCTATCAGTTCCATCGGCGTCGTCATGAACACGCTGTTTACGCCTGATCTGGTCGATGTAAAATTGTTCATCTTCGGAATCGTGCACTTTGCGCCCGCAGCTGCGCCGGGCAGCGTCCTGTTCCTTCTGCATTTTTGCCTCGTCCTGGTTTTGCTCCTGTTTCTGCCGACGCACATCTTTACCGCGCCGCTCGTCATGTTGGAAGCCCGGAAGCGGGAGCAGGCGCTTCGTCTGGTGATACATGAAAAATAAACGATCCTTCACGACAGAACTTTCGGCGCGCCAGGTCCTCGAGCTCGACGCTTGCACGCAGTGCGGCGAGTGCCTCAAGCACTGCCCGGTGCAGGACGTGACCGGCAACCCCGCCGTGTCTCCGCCCGAGAAGATCCGCATGTTCCGCGAGTTCATCCGCGCCACCGACGGCCTCAAGGCCAGGCTCTTCGGCCCGGCGGAGGCGGACCAAAAGCTGCTCCAGGACTTTGCCAAAGCGGTGTATGAGTGCACCACCTGCGGCGCCTGCGGTCAGAACTGTCCTGTCGGCATCTTCACGCAGCGTCTCTGGCCCATGCTCAGAAAAGAAATGGTGAAGCGGGGCCTCGGCCCCATCGGCGTTCAGGCGGAAACGCCGGCAGCTATCAAAAATTCCGGCAACCCCTACAACAAGCCTGCAGGCGAGCGCTATAAGCCCTGGTTCCCGGAACAGGTCAAGGTCGCTGATCGTTCCGACATCGCCTACTATGCGGGATGCACCGGCGCCTACGAGTCTCAGCCCATGGTCAAGGGTGATGTGCTCGTTTTGAACGCGATCGGCGAGCCGTTCACCATGCTGCCCCCGGAGGAAGAAGTGTGCTGCGGCTTCCCGCTGTTCATCACCGGTCAGCACGATTTGCTCAAGGATTTGGTTACAAGGCTGGTGAAGGGATATAAAGCAAAAGGCGTCAAAAAACTTATCTGTTCCTGCCCCTGCTGCGTGAACATCATGACCAGGGACTGGCCCGCGATCTACGGCGAGGCCCTGCCGTTCAAGATCCGGCATATTACCCAGCACGTTTCCGAGGCGATCAGGACCGGGAAGCTTCAATTAAGGAACAAGCTCTCCGAGTCCGTAATCTACCACGACCCGTGCTATCTCTCCCGGGGCGTGGGTGTGATCGAGGAGCCGCGCGAAGTGCTCCGGAGCATTCCGGGCATCACGGTGCTTGAGTTCGAGCGCCACGGTTTGAACTCCCGGTGCTGCGGCTCCGGCGGGGCGGCCCGCAAAGTGTTTCACGAAAATGCCATCGCCATGGGCAGGCAAACGATCGACGAGGCAGTGGCAAAGAAGGCGGACCGCCTGATCCTCGCCTGTCCTGCCTGCTATGCCAAGGTGAACGAGGCCATGCAGGGACACAAGAACCAGATCCGGATCACGGACATCATGGAGCTGGTGAGCGGGTTGATATAAAAGTCGAGATATTTAATACAACAGGAACTTTTCGTTTTCGCCTCTACGGTAAGGTAAGAAATTATGAGCCATTTTTCCATTCAATGCAGAAACTGCAATAAGATCCTCGAGAATGCCTACTGCGCCTTCTGCGAACATTGTAAGGATGCGCTTCTCGTTACCCAGTACCACGACACCCGTTTCTCCGAGAGCGCTGCAAGCGGCGTCTGGAGATTTAACTGGCTTCCGGTCCACGAACCGAGCATTTCTCAGCCCGGCCCTGTCGTGTACCGATCGCAGGGCCTCGCAAACGAGCTCGGACTTACGAACCTCTTTATTGCCTTCAACGGCTACTGGCCCGAAAAAGGCGCGTTGCTTGAAACCTGCACGTTCAAGGAGTTCGAAGCGGCAATCGTGCTCCAGAACGCCCGGGAAAACAACATCGAGGGCCTGATCGTGGCGTCCGCAGGCAACACTGCCCGGGCCTTTGCGCATCTCTCCGCAACAACAGGCTTCCCTGCCGTAATCGTGGTGCCGCGCATGTGCCTGGGCGAGATGTGGTATCTCGAATCCTCGTCCGTCGTACCCACACTCGCGATCAACGACGGAGATTATTCGGACGCGATAGATGTTGCGAAACGTATTGCAATCGCCACGGGGTTCCCTTTCGAGGGAGGGGTGAAGAACATCGCCAAGCGGGACGGACTCGGCATCGTGATGCTCGAAGCAATGTCAAAGATCGGAAAACTGCCGGACCATTATGTCCAGGCCGTGGGAAGCGGCACCGGCGCTGTCGGGGCATGGGAAATGGCCGAGCGGTTCGTGAAGGACGGCAGGTTCGGTTCGCGTCTGCCAAAGTTGCACCTCGGGCAGAATTTGCCCTTTGCGCCCATGCTCCATGCCTGGGAAAAGAACAGCCGCACGCTGTTTCCCCGAGATCTGGACCCTGCGCTGATCTCACAAATCACGACGCGCGTTCTTTCGACGCGCTATCCTGCCTACTCCGTCACGGGAGGCGTTTACGATGCGCTCACGGCAACAGGCGGGAGAATGTACGGTGTCGAAAATGACGCGGTCTATGCCGGTATGGAGGCGTTCTTGCAAGCTGAGGGCATCGATATTGTGCCGGCTTCGGGTGTTGCCGTTGCCGTGCTCAAGGACGCGGTCCGCTCAGGCGGGATCAGGAAAAACGAGACCGTGCTCCTGAACATTACCGGCGGCGGTGAAAAAAGGCTGCGCAAGGACAAAAAAACGCACACCGTTATTCCAAAATTCGTTTCCAAGGCGATCCCGGATAAAGAGCTCGAGGAGCTGCTATGCCCCATCCTGAAGAAGACCTGTTAGCCATATTGAAAAAAAAGGGCGTCGACTTCACCGCCTCGCTCCCCTGTGAGAAGATCAAGACCCTTCTCGAGATGGTCGCCCGGACCTTCCGCCACCTTCCCCTGACCCGCGAAGAAGAAGGCGTCGGCATCTGCGCCGGAGCAGCGCTCGCCGGCAGACGGCCGGCCATGTTCGTCCAGAGTTCGGGCATCGGGAACATGATCAATGCGCTGCTCTCCCTGACCGCGTTCTATGAACTGCCCCTTGCCCTCTTCATCAGCCGCCGTGGGTTCTATAAGGAGAAGATCGAGGCCCAGTTCCCCATGGGGCAAAAGCTTCCCGCGATCCTCGCGGGCGCGGGGATCACGTATTCAAAATTGAACACCAGAAATGATATCGGCAGCGTGGAAAGGGAACTTCAGGAAGTCTTCGCCAAGAATAGAATTCACGCGTTCTTGATGAGTCCCGAGGTGTGGGAAGGTTCCGAATGCGAATCGATAAAAGTGGATGCAGGAAGCAAGATGCATGATGAAAGTAAGAAAGCTGATCCTGCATCATGTATCGGGCATCCTTTACCACGCCCCACTCTCACGCGTTACGATATCATCAAGATCATCGCACCGTACCTTGAAGGCAAGGCAGTGGTGAGCAATCTCGGCTGGCCGTCAAAGGAACTTTACAACATCAAACACCAGCCTTCGAACTTCTACATGCTCGGGAGCATGGGCATGGCAACGCCCATTGGACTGGGCATTTCACTAACGTCCTCGAAAGAGGTCGTCGTGATCGACGGTGACGGAAGCCTGCTCATGAATCCGGGGACACTGGCAACAGCGGCCTATGCCGCTCCCAAAAACCTGACGATTATCGCGATCGACAATGGCGCCTACGGGTCGACGGGAAACCAGCCGACACTTACGGGAGCATGCGTGGACCTGGAAGCTGTTGCGCAAGGATTCGGATTTAAGAAAACGATCAGGGTGTGGAGCGCCGAACAGATCAATGAAGCAATGAAGAAACCGCAAGAAGGGCCGACCTTTGTCCATGTCCTGGCTGTTCCCGGGAACAAGGATGTTTCAAACATCCCGCTGAATCATCTTGAGATCAAAAAACTGGTGGAAAATTTTCTGAGGTCGTAAGGTTTGCCAGCCATGGTCACTGCGGGTTCAATCTTGCAGATTGAACCGAACCATTAATGCATGGTTAAGGCTACAAGCCTGAACCAGCAAAGGTTTTTACTTTTTCTTATTTCTGGCTGGCTTTGCTTTACTTGGCACACCTGTAAGGGAACGAATTCTGCTTTCAAAATCTTTATACTCCTCTCCGATGCCGCGCGCTATTTGAGACAACCGATAGAACCGGTTCGTGGACGGAGATTCTTTTTTTGCGGTCGATACATCTATCCGGTCGACATTGACGACAGTCCAGCACTCGGAATATCCCTGCGCTTTGGCTTTTTGATGGCTTTTTTCAGCCTCGCCGATTCTGTTGTGAATGTTCGAAAAATCCGTCCCACCTTTTATTTCAATGGCAATAATATTTCGAAAGTCATCTACGCCAGGCGTCAATTGCTCCCGGATGATAATATCGGGGTCTGACGCAAATTCTATCAACACTTTTCTTGATGCCGCATTCAAAATTTCAATTACCCTCGAAGATGTGCTGATCACATTATCTTCAACTATTGCTTTGACAGCATCAAAGACAAGGACAATTCCACGCGCACCTTTTTTTACGTTGGCCCCGCCTCGCAACTGAGGACCGAGCGTCAGTAACGTCAGATCATCTAAGAAGGACTTCGTCAGGGAGGTTTCGAGTATGGAATTCAGCAAATAGGAAGCCGCGTCGTTTAAGCCAGCGCATAAATCCTTAAGCAATCCTTCGCATGTGGACGACAGCTGGCCTGTTTCTTCCATT
>DAIDTZ010000379.1 GCA_027456925.1 Nitrospirota bacterium | reverse complement strand
CAGCGCCATTAACTCCGCCGCGATCCCGCGGGAGCTGCTGGAAAGCGAATTGTTCGGGTACGAACGGGGCGCGTTCACCGGCGCCGAGGTCCGCAAGCTCGGGAAGCTGGAGCTCGCGGACAAGGGGACGGTGTTCCTGGACGAAATCGGCGACATGGACATGGCGCTCCAGGCGAAGCTGCTTCGCGTGCTGCAGGAGCAGGTGATCGAGCGCGTGGGCGGGGGCAAGCCGATCAAGATCGACGTCCGCGTGGTCGCGGCCACGAACAAGGACATCGAAAAAGCAGTTGTTGCCAAGCTGTTCCGGGAAGACCTGTTCTACCGGCTGAATGTGTTTCCCATCACGATCCCTCCGCTCCGGGAGCGCAGGGACGATATCCCTGCACTGGCCCTGAATTTTCTGAACAAGTACTCCGCGGAGGTCCGGAAGGGGCCGCTGACGATCTCGGACGAGGCCATGGACATCCTGATGAAGTCGCCGTGGAAGGGGAATGTGCGCGAATTGGAAAACGTCATCGAACGGTCCGTGATTTACGCAGACGGGGGCGTGATCCGCGCTTCCGACCTCGGCATCAGCGAATCGAGCATCATGGACGCGCTTGCGGAGCACGTGCCCATGGATGGTCCGCTCCAGGAGGTCGCCGCTGCGGCCACGCGCATCGCCGAGTCCCGGCGCATCAGGCAGGTGCTGAAACAGACGGGCGGGAACAAGACCCGTGCCGCGGAGATCCTCCAGGTGAGTTACAAAACGCTGTTGACGAAGATCAAGGATTATCAGCTGGAAGAGAAGGGCGAGACGTAACGTTTGGAGTTCAAAGTTCGGAGTTCATAGTCGTTCCAGTATAATCATCATGGAAAAGCTCACCGCCAACATCAAGAAAGAAATAGAAACGCTTGTCAAGGAACTGAACGAGCACAATTATCGCTACCACGTCCTTGACGCTCCTGTCATCTCTGACGAGGAATACGACCGTCTTTTCCGGCGGTTGAAGGAACTGGAGGAACGGTATAACCACGTCCTTCCTGATTCTCCCACGAAACGGGTCGGCGCTCCGCCGCTCGAAAAATTTCAAAAAGTACAGAATACCGAACCGATGTTGTCGCTTGACAATGCTTTCTCTCATGATGAAGTGCGTGAGTTCGATCAGCGGGTAAAACGATTCCTCAAATCCGAGCAGGAGGTCGAGTATACCGTCGAACCCAAATACGACGGCCTTGCCATGGAACTCTCGTACAAACAGGGATTGCTTGACAGGGCTTCGACCCGCGGCGACGGGTACGAAGGCGAGGACGTAACCACGAATGTCAAAACGATCAAGGCAATCCCGCTCAGGATCGAGGGCGTGCGCATACCTGAGAAGATCGATATCCGCGGTGAAGTATACATGGATATCCAGGAGTTCGAGAATCTGAACAAAGAACGCGAAAAAAACGACGAGCCGGCCTTTGCGAATCCCCGAAATGCCGCGGCAGGCGCAGTGCGTCAGCTCGATTCCTCTATCACGGAAAAACGAAAGCTCCATATGGCGTGCTACGGTCTGGGAGCTGCAAAAGGGATTGAATTCAAGAGCCAGGAGGATTTCGTCAATTGGCTCAAAAAAGCCCGCTTCCCGGTGCCGCTGGTTTTCGATATCGTGACGGGCGTCGAAAACGTCATCAATTCCATCAAAAAGATCGAAGAAGGCCGGCCGACGTTTCCCTTTGAGACTGACGGCGCGGTCATCAAGGTGAATGACTTCGGCCTCCAGAAAGAGCTGGGGTTCAAGACCCGGGAGCCGCGATGGGCGATTGCCTACAAGTTTCCTGCGCACCAGGGAACCACAATCATCGAGGACATCAAGGCGAACGTCGGAAGAACGGGCGCGATCACGCCGGTGGCGATGCTTACACCCGTCCGGATCGGCGGGGTCACCGTATCGCGGTCGACGCTCCATAACTGGGACGAGATCGAGCGCAAGGATATCCGCATCGGAGATACGGTCGTGGTCGAACGGGCAGGTGACGTGATCCCCCATGTCGTGACGGTCATAACGGAAAAGCGCAGCGGCAGCGAGCGAAAGTTCCTGCCGCCCAAAGAGTGCCCGGTCTGCGGCTCCACCGTGGTCCGGGACGAAGGCGAGGTCGCGTACCGGTGCATCGGACTGAACTGCGAAGCCCAGGTGTTGGAAAAAATCTATCATTACGCCTCGCGCGGGGCAATGGACATCGAACATCTCGGCGGGAAAAACATCGAGCTCTTGTACAGTCAGGGGCTCATTACACATTTTATCGATCTCTATAAGCTCAAGAAGGAACAGCTGCTTTCGCTTCCGCGATTCGCGGAAAAATCGGCGCAGAACCTGATCGACGCCATCGAGAAGAGCAAGAAGACCACCCTCGCCCGTTTTCTTTACGCCCTCGGCATCCTGCACGTGGGCGAATATGCGGCCAAGCAACTCGCCAGGCACTTTAAAACGATTGACGAGCTCTATGGCATAAAACCGGAACAGATCGTCGACATCAAACAAATGGGGGCGAAGCTGGCCGAGTCGATTTCCGATTTTTTCAGCGAAAAAGAGAACCTCCATACCCTGGATTCTCTCAAGAAGCTTGGCCTCACTATTTCGAATCCTGACTATGAGGCCGGAGCAAGGAAAGAAAAAGGGCCGTTTGATGGCTTAACGATCGTCGTTACCGGCACGCTCTCCCGGCCGAGGAACGAAATTGAGGAACTGATAGAGAGCCTGGGGGGCCGTGCCGCCGGGTCGGTCTCCAAAAAGACCAGCTATGTCCTGGCTGGCGAAGAGGCGGGAAGCAAGCTGGAGAAGGCGAAAACGCTCGGGGTGAAGGTCATTACCGAGAAGGAGTTTGAACAGATGATAAGAGGTGTCTAATGTCAAATTTCAAAGCTCAAAGTTCAAATCAAACTTCAAGATCCAATGGAAAAGTATACGATTTGGAGGGAAGAATGGCGAGTGTAGGGAGCTTTGGGTTGAGGCAAAAGAGCTTACGTTGACATTTTCATCTATTATACTTGTAAAGAAATCCGATCGGAGCAAGCTTGCCGACTGATCTCTCATTTTGCAGTTATCTTTTTGATTTGAACTTTGGATTTTGACATTTGAATTCTATGCGAATCGGTTTCCACGTTTCCATCTCAGGCGGTTTCTCACTTTCAGTCCAGCGGGCTTACGAACTGGGCTGCACGTGCATGCAGATCTTCTGCAGAAACCCCCGCGGCTGGACAATAAAGCCTCTTGACAAGAAAGACATCGCCGAATTCAAAAAGCTGCGCGAGCAATGGGACATCGCTCCGGTGTTCGTCCATACGAACTATCTGATCAACCTTGCCTCCTCCCGCCCCGACCTTTACGAAAAATCGATCGAACAATTCGTCATTGACCTTGAACGCACCGAGGCCCTGGGCGCGGAATATCTGGTCACCCACCTGGGTTCGGCAAGCGGACAAACGCCGCAATGGATGATCGAACGCGTATCATCCGCCCTAAACATGGCCATGAAACTCCACCCGCCAAAGGCGACGATCCTTCTGGAAAATACGGCAGGCGAAAAAGGCGATATCGGGTATGAGTTGGAACAGGTGAATGAGGTTATTTCGCGTTTGCAGGACCCTTCCCGCATCGGCATCTGCTACGACACCTGCCACGGTTTTGCCGCGGGGTATGATATCCGCACGGAAAAAAATGTCGATGTTCTCGTAAAAAAGATCGAAACTACTGTGGGGCTGGAGCGGCTGAAGGGGATGCATCTGAATGATTGTTTGCGCGACTTCGGTTCACACGTTGACCGTCACTGGCATATCGGTGACGGGAAAATCGGGCTCGATGGATTCAAAGCGCTGCTCAATCATCGGGCCTTCAAGGACGTCCCGAAGATCATGGAAACACCGAAGGAGACGGAGGAGGATGATCCGAGAAATTTGAAGACAGTTAAGTCGTTAATCACGATGAAATGACCTTGACAAGCTGTTGAAAAAGTGTTTTAAGTGGCTAGACAGGCTCACCACGATTTGAGATGTAATATGAAAGGGAGGCACGGATAATGAAAATATTGATGCTCATCGCAGGTATTGCCCTGGTTTTAACGACGACGTGTTATGCCGCAGGGGGTGACGACGTTCTCGGGGTCTGGAACAACGGAGAAAAGGACGCCAAAATAGAAATCGTCAAATGCGGAGATAAATATTGCGGGAAGATCGTATCGCTCAAGACGCCGAATTATCCCGAAGGCTCAAAGGACGGCGTGCCCGGAACTCCGAAGCTCGACCATAACAACCCCGACCCGAAGCTGAGGAAAAACCCGGTCATCGGCCTGGAGATCGTGAAAGGTTTCGCCTATGCAGGCGACGGCAAATGGGTGGATGGAAAAGTGTATGATCCGAAGAACGGCAAGACCTACAGCGGCAAAATGACGCTTATTTCGCCGAACCAGCTGAACTTGCGGGGATTCATCGGGATCTCGCTGCTCGGCAGGACGACAACGTGGACGAGGTAGATTAGAATAGTTCGGAGTTCGAGGTTCGAAGTTCAGAGCTCAGAGGAAGATGTGATAATGGACGATGGTCAGAAGAAGCTGGTGCGGGAGCGGCTGGAGCAGGCCAGGGAGTCTCTTGAAGAGGCCAAGACGCTCCTGGTGCAGGATGCGGAAGTAAACTTCGTGATGAACAGCCTTTACTACGCTTTCCTCTATCCGGTTCTGGGGCTGCTGCAGGCCCGGGGTATAACAGCGCCCATGCAGAGCACGGCGATTGCTCTTTTCGAACGTGAGTTTGCGGCAAAAGGCGATATCGACGGCCGGTTCATTCAGGCGATACGAAAAGCCTTTGAACTGCGGCCTGCGTGTTCCAGCGAGGGGCAGAAGAAGGCCGAACCGGAAGATGTGGAGAAATTGCTGCCGGTTGCGGAAGACTTTTTGGAAAACGTCCTTCGTCTCGTTTCCTGACCCGGACAAGCCGGAAATACGATCTTTTGAGGTCC
>DAIDTZ010000378.1 GCA_027456925.1 Nitrospirota bacterium | reverse complement strand
AAGCTCGCCTACAATAGTGTTGCCGCTTGGCTTGAGGGTAATGGCCCGATGCCGCAAGAGATTGGCACGGTCAAGGGTCTCGACGAGAACCTTCGGCTTCAGGACCGCGTGGCCCAGAAACTGAAAGCGCTCCGGCACCTGCACGGTGCGCTTGATCTTGAAACAATCGAAGCCCGTCCGGTCTTTGACGGAGATGAGCTCAAGGACTTGGAAGCCGATAACAGGAACCGGGCCAAAGACATTATTGAAGACTTCATGATCGCCGCCAACGGCGTTACCGCACGATATCTCGCGTCCAAAAAAGTTACGTCGCTGCGGCGCGTAGTCCGCATACCCAAGCGCTGGGACCGGATCATCGAGATTGCCGCAGAGCGGGGGGCGACGTTGCCCAAGGAACCCGACGCGAAGGCCCTGGGAGAATTCCTCGTATCGGCAAAAGCCGCTGATCCTCTCCGCTTTCCCGATCTCTCTCTCAGCGTCATCAAACTCCTGGGTGCGGGCGAATACGTCGTCGAACTTCCGGGAGGCAGCGGCGCCGGGCACTTCGGTCTGGCGGTCAAGGACTATGCTCACTCCACCGCCCCGAACCGCAGATACCCCGATTTGATTACCCAGCGGTTGCTGAAAGCAGCCGTGGCGGGACGTTCCCGGCCCTACGAGACCGACGAATTGGAAGCGCTCGCCAAGCACTGCACCCAAGCGGAAGACGCCGCGAAAAAAGTGGAACGGCAGGTCACAAAATCCGCCGCCGCAATCCTGTTGGAATCAAGGATCGGGGAGCAGTTCGATGCCATCGTCACCGGCGCAGCCGACAAAGGCACGTGGGTCCGTCTTCTGCATCCGCCCATTGAAGGAAGGCTGGAGAGCGGTCTTGAAGGAATGGACGTCGGCCACCGGCTCCGCGTCCAACTGGTCCGCACGGATGTGGAACGCGGATATATCGACTTTAAGAGAGTGCCGTAAGGAAACACATCGAAAAAAAACACAAACCCATAGAACACCCTGAACTAATAGGAAGGGAGAGAAAAAAAATGAGCGGCAGCAAAAACCTTACCATCGTTCAAATGAACGACAGCCATGCTTATTTTGATTTACACCAGGAGATGTTCTGGCAGGGCGATTACGCGGTCTATCGTCCTGCGGGAGGCTATGCCCGCATCGCCACGATCGTAAAGCAGATTCGGGATGAACGCCAGGGGCGCGTTCTCTTTTGCGACTGCGGTGATACCATGCACGGCACCTACCCTGCGCTAAAGACCCAGGGACAAGCTTTGATCCCTATTTTAAATTCACTGGGGCTTGACGCGATGACGGCACACTGGGAATTTGCTTATGGTCCGAAGGTATTTCACCAGCGAGTCGCTGAGCTCAATTATCCGATGCTGGCAAATAATGTTAACGATAAGGAGACAAAAAAACCGGACTACCCTTTGTATGCAGTGAAAGAGATCGACGGATTTCGGATCGGCCTTGTGGGAATAGCCTCGAATATTGTGGACAAGACCATGCCGCCTTCTTACAGCGAAGGCATATACTTTACTCTGGGTAGGGACGAACTCCCGCCAATTGTCGATACGTTACGTACTCAGGAAAAGGTAGACTTAATTGTTTTGATCTCGCACCTCGGCTTCCCTCAGGACATGAAGCTATTGTCCGAGGTGCACGGCATAGATATTTGTCTCAGCGGCCATACCCATAACCGCCTTTATAAACCGGTTCTCAATGGGAAGACTATTGTCATACAGTCAGGCTGCCATGGTTCTTTTTTGGGTCGCCTGGATTTGGAGATAGATGGCGGACAAATTGTTGATTACCGGCACCGGTTGATTGAGGTTGAAGCAGCAATACAACCTGACCCCACAGTAGATGAACTGATAAGACAGGCACTCTCACCCTATAAGAATGACCTCTCAGAAGTTGTCGGTGAAACTGCCACAGCGCTCAACCGTGGAACAACCCTGGAGGCCACTATGGACAATTTCCTCCTTCAGACTTTACTCGAAAGCACCGGCGCGCAATTGGCATTTTCGAATGGCTGGCGCTACGGCGCACCGATAGTTCCCGGGAAGATAACTTTGAATGACCTTTACAACATCATCCCCATGAATCCACCTGTCTCAGTAGTAGAGCTGACAGGAGAAGAACTTCTGATAATGTTGGAGGAGAATCTCGAAAGAACGTTTTCCTGCGATCCGTACCAGCAGATGGGAGGGTATGTCAAACGCTGTCTCGGTCTTAATGTCTACTTCAAGATAGAGAACCCTCCGGGACGCCGTATTCAAAAACTATTTGCAGGCAATGAAGAGGTACATCCTGGCCGATACTACACAGCGGCATTTGTCACGCCGCAAGGGGTCCCTCAGAAATATGGCCGCAATCGGGAAAACTCCTCAGAAGGGATCATCGATGCGTTACAAAAATATCTGACTATGCATCACCCCGTTCGCGCAGAACTCAGGGGCGCCTTTGTAGCGGTATAAGAGGGATTTTGACACTTTTGTGTCCATCAAAAGGAGATGAGGAAGGATAGGATTCACCTACCGATAAAGGTACAGTTAGCTAT
>DAIDTZ010000377.1 GCA_027456925.1 Nitrospirota bacterium | reverse complement strand
GATTAACATATGATAAAAACGGATAAATTCGAAAGCAAGGCAATCACTTATTAGTCAGTTACGAATGAAATTATGCGCAAAATGGATAGAAAAATCTTAAACCTTTGACAGGATAACAGGATTTACAGGAAGTTATTTAAGCAAAATCCGCGCTTACCAGATGTTATACTGTTATCCTGTCAGAAGCTTTTCCGGCTTGTCCGGGTTAGGTTAATGCGTGAGGATAACACCGTGAATATATTCACCCCAACATATTGATAATTAATACTTCCCGTGCTATAGTCCCGTTATCTTTCTTGCTGAGACGATGATGTTGGACGAGGGGACCGGCTTATATATTGAACAAACGATTGCCGGCGGTCCGGATGGGCTCCGGAGCATTGCGTGAAATACAGTACTTTTACCAAGGACGATAACACGATGACAACGGACAGATCCATATTCGGCCTTCGCTTCGGATCGAACCCGGAGCTCAATCCGGCCGGCGAAGAGCTCCAGGCCTTTCTCAGGAACACGAAAAAACCGGGCAGCCGTGAAGCGCACGGGAAAGACCTTGTGCGCTACAGCGAGCTGCTTGATGGCCTTGCAGCGTTTGGAGACAGGCTCCGGTCAGGCGCCGACTCCCTGGATACCCGCCAGAAGATGTTCTACGGAGTGCTCGACCAGTCCCGGTTTGTCAGCCCCGCGCTCATGCTTGCCGTAGGGCAGTATAAATATCATCTGCATAATCTTGCTGCCCTCGATTTCAAAAAACCCGACGCTTTCATCAAGACCGCCGAAGAGGAAGGGAAGAAGCTCAATCCGAAGAAAAAGGACGACGCGGCAAAGCTCGCCAGGTTCCAGGGTATGGTCGAGGAGCGGAAAGGCGCCCTCGTTGGTCTCAAAAAACGGCAGCGCATTCTGGCGGACGAACTGCTCCAGATCGCGGGCTATGTCAGGGATAATCTCGCCCAGATCGCGAAACTTTGCAAAGCATCGATCGTCATTCTCGTTGAGGTGCAGGTTTCAGGAACAATGGAAGCGCGGCTGATCAAGGGCATGACGGAGGATTTTAAAGCGCAGCTCAAGGCCGCCCGCGCCAACGGAGGCGTCACG
The DNA here is from genome assembly GCA_027456925.1 of Nitrospirota bacterium. Taxonomy (GTDB): domain Bacteria; phylum Nitrospirota; class UBA9217; order UBA9217; family UBA9217; genus JAJYKN01. The sequence goes on along the minus strand of DAIDTZ010000377.1, from coordinate 6,441 downwards.
CAGGAGCGGCTTGATGCCGTTCGTAAAGACGTGGCCGCGCTCTCCCGGGAGATTTCCAGCCTGGTCCGGGACGACGTCTATTCGATCACCCGGCTTTATGAAGCGATCCACGATCATGCTTCAGAGGCTGCCAACAGGATCGACGCCCTGGTAACGGAGGCGAAAAAAGCGGGCAACCGGAGCCACGAAGACGACGTTGCGCTGTTTTCAAAGCACGAACAAGCGCTCCTTGGGCTCGTTTCCGATTATCATTTCGAGCTGCATTCGACCGCTCTTCGGAGCGAGACCGCGTACGAGCACATCCTCCCGGGAAAGCGAAAAGAGATGCTGGAACACTTTTTCGACCTCTTGAACAGGGAGCGCAGGGCCCGCAGCGACCGCAGGACCGGCGGAGAGCGAAGGAAATTCAATGAGGCCCATATCATCGCCTCGAACCGGCGGACCGGAAAAGAGAGAAGATCAGGAAGGAGTCGCAGAGGCTGATCCTTGAAAGGATGATGGGCTCGAAAATTCTGTTTGTCCGCAAAAGGCGCAAAAAACCCTGGGAAGTATCAGGACCGTTCTCTTTCAGCTTACAATTCCTCAAAACCTGATTGACATCGCCGGACCTATTTGCTATTCTTCGCCACAGCGAAAAGAGAACGCAAATTCCCGGGTTTGAAAGGCGTTTACGATGAAGACCTTATTGCTCATACTGTTGTCCTTGGGATTGTGTGCAGGGAGCGCTTATGCGGATTCTATTTATTTGAAAGACGGTAAAATCGTGCGCGGCACGATCATCGAAGAAGATGACAAAACAATTTTACTGGAAACGCGTGATACTCAGCGAATCGATAAAAGCACAATCGAATCCGTCAAAAGAGACTCCCTTGGTCGAGGTGAACCGTCCGGGCCGAAAAAACTGGAGACCGTACTGAAAATCGCCGCTGATGTCGCGGGCAGGAATTCATTCTCGAATGTAAAAGTTGTGGGAACGAATACGATTCACCGGGGAGATTCAACAATCGACCCGGGCGTAACGCTGACAGCGGAGGAGATCTATTATGTGCTTCCGGCGATCGGGATCGGCGCCGGCATTTCTTACCAGACGCCCAGAAAAGAACCGGTCTCGGGCGGGCGCTTCAATTTTATCCCGATCTATGGCCTCGTGCGGCTCCGTTCAATGCCGACCGGCTCCAACAACTATGCGTTTGCAACCGCACAATTCGGGTATAATTATTTTGTCGCTGACCACGAGTACGCCGGCGCCGGCAACTACGTGATGACGAACGGCGCGTATGCCGGATTAGGCGGGGGTTATGTTTTCGGCAGGATGCAGGTGGAAGTCCTTTATACCGTTGATCAAGGCAGATTGAGCGGAAATGACAACGATTCCCTGGGGGCGCACTATTCCATTTCCGCTGATGCAGCCTATCATAAGATCAGCTTGTCAATAGGATACATATTTTAAAACGTTTCAACCGATGGAACTTCGGGACGATCCCCTGAAATTCCGGCTTGATTGAAACGACCTATACCTTCCTTCCCGTCACCACGACGGTGTCGCCGAGAGCCTTTGTTTTAATGTCCTTAAAGCCTGTCTTTGCAAGCCAGGTCTTCATTTCACCGGGCGTGTAACACCTGCCTGCCGTTGTATTGACGAGCATGTTCACGGAAAAGAGGGCGCCCGGAACCGGGGAGGCCCGGTTTTCTTCCAGGAGAAATTCCTGGATCGCGATCCTGCCTCGGGGATTGAGCGTGTTCGCGGATTTTTTTAAAAGCGCGAGGGACTCGTCCTTTGACAGCGAGTGCAGGATCTGGCTGATGAACACGAGGTCATACCCCGTTCCGATATCGTCGCTGTGAAAATCGCCCCCGATATAATCGATGTTCCTGACCTTCGCCTCCTTGACGAGCTTTTTGGATATGACAATCGTATTCGGCAGATCAAACAGCGTGACCTTCGCGCCCTGTCGCGCCATTTCCATGCTGTAGGTCCCGGGGCCGCCGCCCAAATCCGGCGCTTTTTTTACGCCCCTCATGTCAACGGCTTTGATCACGTCTTTTGCCCGAAAGACCGCGTTGTTGTGCATGGCCCTTATGAAGGACTCGTGATGACGCTCTCCGGCGCGGTTCGGCAAACCGGTCCTTACGACCAGATCGAGGCCGGACCAGTTTTCCCAGAGCGTGTCGGAGTGACGCAGCATGTCGCCCTGGTACATCGGCGATGCCTTGACGAGGAACGTTGATGATAACGCGGTATTTTGATATTGCGTTCCTGTTTTCTTGAGCAGGCCGACGGCCGTGACTGCATCGAGCAGGATTTCCGTTGCACGCGGGTCGGTTTTGATTTTCCGGGCAAGTGCGGCCGCGGTTTTCGGCGTCTTAAGATGTTCGAAAACTGCGAAGTTGTTCGCTGTCAGGATAACGCGCGACGCGCGGAAGCCTCCGGCGAGACGCATGAATCCCTGCAGCTGCTGTATAAGATTTTTTTTGTCCATGGCCTGTTCCTTTCCTGTTCTTGTGCTGGTTCAATCTTGACGCACTCGTAAGAAGTCAGAAAAGCCGTCTTTGCGAGCGTAGCGAAGCAATCTCGTAGTTCGTATCTGCCTGATAAATCGAGATTGCCGCGTCGCTCCGCTCCTCGCAATGACAGCACTGGGGACTTTGTACGAGATCGTCAATCTTGCAGATTGAACCAAATCATTAATGGTCGGTTCATGCTACAAGCCTGAACCAGCCGGAAGTTTCACTTCGTGTCTTCGTGGCTTCGTGTGAGGATCAATTTTCAAAAAAAATCACTGGACCGCGTTTGCAGAACGATGGTTTCTATTCCGCATTCCGAAATCCGCATTCCGCAATTTACTCATAGGCCAGTGCTTCCACAATATTGGTCTTTGCCGCCCGGCGGGCCGGATACAGGCCGGCAAGGGCTGAAAGCGCGGCTGAGAGCGCCAAGGCCCACAGGATCGATGCATAATCCGCATGATAGTGCATGCTCGCTCCGTAGTCTCCCCGTAAAAAACCTTCCAGGCTCATCCATCCGATGATAATGCCGGCCCCCGAGCCGAGCATGCCGCCGACCAGCCCAAGAAGCATGGATTCGAGGACCACGACGCGGGATACCTGGCTCCTGAACATGCCGATGGAACGGAGGATGCCGATCTCGCGGGTCCGTTCGAGCACCGATGCGAGAAGGGTCACGATGATGCCCAGACTTGCGATCAGAAGCGTGATGGCATTGATGGCACGGTTGACGGCAAAGCCCTGGTCGATGACCTTGCGGATCTCGGCCTTGAATTCCCGTGAAGGAAGCACAAAGAGCTTCCGGTCCTTGCCGAAGCGCGCGACGATGGCTTCGCGCACTGTTTCGACATCGTCCTTGTTTTTGACCCTGATCGAAAATGAGTCGGCAAGGTATTCCTTCCAGTAGCGGTGGTAGGTGTTTATGTCCATCAGGATCGATCCGGAATCCGAGCTGTAATCCACGTTGATCACGGCAACTTTGAATGCGATGAGCCCCTGGGGCGTGGGGAGCTCAACCGTGTCTCCGGGCTTGATGTGCTCCTGCGAGGCGAGGGCCTCGTTTACGGCGATATAATTCCGGTTCGGCAGCAGGCGTTTAAAATCCCCGCGGGCCCCCTGGGCGATCAGAAAGGGGCTGTATTGGGTCCTGCGCATGATGTCCAGGGTCAAGAGCAAAACGCGCTTTCCGCGGAAATCGATATAGATTTTCCGAAAAGGATCTGCCGAGAGCACGCCCGGTACTTTTTCGATATCTTTCCACAGGCCCTCGGGCATGGGGATGTTCTGGGCCCCCGTGGTCGCGATGGGATGGCCGGAGGTCATGATGATGTCCCCCCGGACGTAGGAGTCGATCCACTCCAGGACCGACTGCTTGGTGCTGTAGATGATCCCCGCCGAGCTCACGAATACCGAAATCCCGTAAAAGACCGCGGCAGCAGCCACGGCGTTCCTTCCCACGTTTTTTTCAAGGTTCAATCCTGCCAGCCTGCCTGTTGCCCCCACGCGGGGAGAGATTGCCTTGCGGAAAAAGAGGAGGAAACCGTGCAGCACCGTGGGCATGGCAAAAGAGATGCCGAGAAGCAGGAGTATTATTGCGCTGAACATGGCCGGCGTGTTGTGCAGGAGCGCAGACGCGGGCAGGGATTTGTAGAGAAGGAGGATGGCTGCCGAGAGGGCGATGGAAAAAAAAGAAGCTGCCTTGAGCTTTCTCCGAGAAAGAAACCCTTCTTCCGAATAGGGGACTGAGCGGATGGCTGAAATGGGGCTTATGCGCGTGCTCGCGAGCGCCGGGAACAGTGCGGCGAGCAGGCTTGCAGCGATGCCGGTCAGGAAGCCGATGATAAGGCCGGGCCAGGAAAGGTTGATCTCGGTGACCTGGGTATGCAGGTAGAGCTCGGACACGGTCCGGGCAACGGCGCCTATGGCTGCCCGGGCAAAGAAAATTCCCACACCGGCGCCGAGGGCCGAACCGATGATCGCAAGCACGAACGTCTCCCCGAGAAAAAGCGAAATGATCTGGCCCCGGGTTGTTCCCAGTGCCCGTAGAATGCCGATCTCTTTTCTTCGCTGCACCACGGAGATCGATACGGCATTATAGATAAGGTACATGCCGACGAACACGGCGATGAAACTGATGAGATTGATGTTCTTCTGGAAGCGGGAGATCAGGAGCGCCACCTGCTTTGTCCTGCCTTCGGGGGTTATCACGTCGTATCCTTCGGGCAGGGCCTTCCTGATGCGCGCCCGTACGGCCTCGAGGTCCTCGTTGCGCAGGAGACTCACGTCGATCCGGTCGATCCGCCCTTCCTTGCCGAAGGCCATCTGGGCCGCGGGATAGTCCATGATCGCGATGTTTCCGCCCATGGTCTTTGCCGGGCCCTCGGGATTTAAAAGCCCGCGCACGCGGAAAGTCCGGATGCCGCGCACGGTCTGGACCCGGATTGTCTGCTCAAGTTTGATGCCTTCGCGTTCAGCAAGCTCCCGGGTAAGCAGTATGGAGTCTGGTCGTGCAAGAAACAGGAGCGGGTCGGGGATGTCGGCATTCTCATCGGAAAGATTATAATCGCGGATATTGCCGTCCTGAAGCACGTCCACGCCCAGGATCATGAGCGAGCTTTCCTTGGCGCCCACGAGGATGCCCTGGGTGTCGATCACGGGGACGGCATACTCGACGCCGGGGACTTTCTGTACGCGGTCGATGAGGTTTTCGGGAAAGCCCGCAGCCGAGCCAATGACCTGGAGGGCCGCCCGTCCGGTCACGCGGTTGATGGAGTCCTCGAAGGAGCGCATGACGCTCTTGTTCACGATCCCGATCGAAACGATCGCGGCAACGCCGAGACAGATGCCGGCAACGGTCATGAGCGCGTGCGCTTTCTGGAGCCGGATGCGTTTTATGCTGATGTGCCGAATGAGATTTGGCAGGTTCATCTCTTCTATTGTAATGGCGCCTTCCCCAGTTGTAAAGGCAATTTCTTTTGTGAGGCAGGCGTGGAGAAAAAAATCTATTTTCAAAAAAAACCGTTTTGTGATATAAAACATCACTCATCCTGGTTGTTGCGGCTGCAGCCGCTTATCAGCCATAGGCGCCAAATCAAAGGAGAACAGTATGAAAGTTATCGCATTTAACGGCAGTTCACGGAAAGAGGGGAACACGTCCATACTCCTGAACCTGGTTCTGGACGAACTCAAGGCGGAGGGGATCGAGACCGAGATTTACTCTTTGGCGGGAAAACCCATCCAGGGGTGCATCGCATGTTTCAAATGCTTCGAGAAAAAGAACAAGCGCTGCAACGTGGACAAGGACATCATCAACGAGTGTATCCAGAAGATGGCAGAGGCCGACGGCATTTTGCTCGGATCGCCGACGTACTTTGCCGACGTGTCCGCAAGCATGAAGGCGCTGATCGAGCGGTGCGGCATGGTTGGCCGGGCCAACGCTGATTTATACAAGCGCAAAGTGGGGGCGGCCGTGGCGGCGGTCAGGCGCGCGGGCGGTCTCAATGTGTTCAACTCGCTCAACTATTTTTTCACGATCAACGAGATGATCGTGCCGGGATCGAGCTATTGGAATATCGGCATCGGCAGGCAGCCGGGCGAGGTGAACAACGATGCAGAAGGCGTGCAGACCATGAAGAACCTGGGCAAGAACATGGCCTGGCTGCTGAAAAAGATCAACGGGTAGGACCTTTCAGTTTACTTCGCCGTTCTTCATTCGGAACGGGCTCTAAACAGATATTGGTGACTGAACATCTGCTTGACAATAGGACATGGTGTAGTGTATTGTAGTACAGGAGGTTCGCCATGAGATCAGTCCTGTCAATAAGCCTGCCTGAGAAGGTCGCCCGTGAACTCGACCGGTTCGCAAAGAGCCAAGGGAGGAACAAGAGCGACGTTGTCAAGGAATCGATCAGCATTTATCTTTGGGAGTCCCGGTTT
>DAIDTZ010000376.1 GCA_027456925.1 Nitrospirota bacterium | reverse complement strand
CCGCTCCACGAACGGCGTGGAAGGACATCTTGCAGCGCTGGAGCGGAGCGGGCTCATAACGCGCGAGCGCGGCAAATCACGAGGCATCTTCCCGGCCGGCGGGGGGGGACGGTCCCTGGCAACGATCCCTCTTCTCGGGAGGGTGGCCGCGGGCGTGCCCGTGCTGTCTCCGGAAAACCGGGAGGGCGACGTGATGGTCGACTTGTCGCTCTTCTCCCTCCGGAGCAGCCAGCACCTCTTTGCCCTTACGGTAAAAGGAGAAAGCATGGTGAATGCCCACATCGTGGACGGAGACACGCTTCTGGTCCGCGCCCAGTCAACAGCGCAGAACAGGGACATTGTTGTTGCCCTCGTGGAAGGCGAGGCAACGGTGAAACGGTTTTTTCTTGAGAAGGACCGCGTCCGGCTGCAGCCGGAAAACAGCGCCATGGAACCCATCTACCTTGAACGAGGCGAGTTCCGGATCATCGGGAAGGCCGTAGGCGTGCTCAGGAAAATGTGATGGCTGTGAGGAGGGCGCGAATGCGCCCGGACAGGCGGGAGTGAGGATACCCCTTTCCGTACTCAGAGAAAGTATGATATTTCGGGGTTCGAGCCCTTCGCACGGTTAGAGCGAAGGGCATTTTTTATCGGCCGTGCCCGACTCGTTCAGCGGTCCGTCATAGTTTTTGTTTGATTTTGCGCCGGTACGATGTTATTATGACACTTGTTTTGCCGAGGGAAGCCGGTATGACGAGAAGAGGAACAGGACTGCTTTAAAAAAGTCTGAATACTCTAAATGCATTGGAAAAGCATGCAAAAAAGTTACTAACAAAAAGCGGGCGGGTGTTTAAGAAAATGATAAAACAGGTTCAGGCGTTCTGGAAAAAATATGTTTTTCCGTGGCTCGGGGAGCTTACTCCAAAGAAGGTCATCCTTATTTTGTTCGGGTGCTTTGCCGCTGCCGTTATCTTCATCGTTTTTCTGTTCTTTATCCTTTCCTTTAATCTGCCGACGGTGGCATCACTGAAAGATTACAAGCCGAGCCCGGGAACGCTCATCTTCGCCGAAGACGGCAGGGTGCTCGGCCAGATCAAAATTGAGAAGGGCGTGTATGTACCTTTCCAGCGGGTGCCGAAGTACATGGTCAACGCGATTCTTGCGACCGAGGACCCCCGCTTCTTTCAGCACGGCGGAATCGACTACCGCGGCATCCTGCGGGCGGCGCTCAAGGACATCATCTCGGTCCAGCTGAAACAAGGCGGCAGCACCATTACGCAGCAACTGACGAAAGTCGTCTTTCTTTCTCCGGAGCGGAAGTTCACGCGCAAGATCAAGGAAGTCATCCTGGCCCGGAGGATCGAGAAGGAACTGACCAAGCAGGAGATCCTTGAGCTCTATTTGAACAAGATCTACTTCGGCCACGGCGCCTACGGCGTGCAGATGGCCGCCAAGACGTACTTCGGCAAGAACATCTGGGAGGTGAACCAGGCAGAGGCCGCGCTCCTCGCCGGGCTGCCCAAGTCGCCTATGGCGTACTCACCCTACAACGATATCGACCTCGCGAAGTTCAGGCAGCAGCAGGTCCTCCACCGGATGGTGGACGAGGGTTACCTGACGGAGGACCAGAGTATCAAGATTTACAACCAGCCGATCTACCTCGAGAACCTGCGAACGCGGGAAGAGGTGGCGCCCCATGTCGTGGACTATATCCGCCAGTACGTTGAAAAGAAGTATGGGACGGAGAAGTTGTACCAGGGCGGGCTGAAGGTCTTCACGTCCATCGACATGGACCTGCAGCGGTCCGCGGTTAACGCGCTTCGAGACGGGCTTCGCGCCCTCGACAAGCGGCAGGGCTTTCGGGGCCGCGTCGGATTCAAGAAGCTCAAGTCCACGCCGATCCAGCTGGGGAATTTTCATGTGATGGTGAAGCCGGGCGAGAGTTTCAACGCCCACGTGCTTGCTGTCGGCGACTATTACATTACGGTAAAGGGCCGCGGCATGGTGGGCTATATCATGCGGGACGACATGGCCTGGGCGCTCCTCAAGAAAAAGAAAAATAAGAACGACCCTGACGAGTTCAGGAAACCGCAGGAACTGGTCCAGCCCGGCGACATCATCAAGGTCCGCTTGAAAGATTATGACAAGAAGAAACAGCTCGCCACATTCATGCTGGACCAGACCCCGCTCGTCGAAGGCGCGGTGGTTTCGATTGAGCCCTACACCGGCTACGTTCGCGCCCTGGTGGGCGGCTACGATTTTGTGGAAGGCGGGTTCAACCACGCCACGGAGGCCCATCGCCAGCCGGGATCGTCCTTTAAGCCCTTCATCTACGGCGCGGCGCTGGAGAATGGTTTTACCCCGGCGTCGATCCTCATGGACCAGCCGGTGATCTACGACAAGAGCGAGTCCGAGAAAAAAGGATGGAAACCGACGAATTACGATAACCGCTTCCTCGGCCCCATGCGCATGCGCACGGCCCTCGCGCTTTCTCGAAACGCGGTGACCGTGGGACTGCTTGAGAAGGTTGGGCTTGAGAAAACCATCGATTTTGCCCGCAGGGCCGGCATCACGAGCCCGATCAACTACGATTACACCACTGCCCTGGGTTCGTCGGCGGTCACGCCGCTCGAGCTTACCTCCGCTTATGCAACCTTTGCCTCGCAAGGCGTTCGCACCGAGCCGATTTTTATCACGAGCATCGTGGATGGAAACGGCACGGTGCTCGAGAGCTATGAACCCGACCCGAAAGAGGCCATCGATCCGACCACGGCCTATCTTGTGACCAGCCTTCTCGAAAGCGTGGTGAAGGAAGGCACGGGCAGGGGAGCGCAGGTCCTCGGCAAGCCGGTCGCGGGCAAGACAGGGACGACGAACAACTTTGTGGATGCCTGGTTCATGGGGTATGCGCCGAGCATCGTGACGGGCGTGTGGGTCGGGTACGATAACCCGATAGCCTCGCTCGGCGACCGGGAAACCGGCGCGCGCGCAGCGCTCCCCATCTGGATTTCGGTCATGGCC
>DAIDTZ010000375.1 GCA_027456925.1 Nitrospirota bacterium | reverse complement strand
TAACCGTTTTCAGGACATCCCAACGAGATAAGATCTGCGGGTATAAACGCATTTAATGCCTGCAAACAAAGGGTGTATCCAAAATTTATCCCATCATTCCTCTCTGTTCATCCCTGCCCTTGTGTTCATGAGCGTTCATATATGAAACAGTAGCGTAGAGATTTTATATTTAATTATATAATAAAAACAGTGCATTATCATATGGCATCAGCATTGCTATATTACTGGTCATAGAAACACAGTACAAGGAGGCGAAAATGGGAAAGAGACAGTTATTGTTTGTCACGTACCGTGATGAGAATCTCGAAGAAGGTGTTTCTTACGCCATCGAGCTGGCCAAAGCGATGTACGAGGACATCACGCTTCTGCTGGTCCAGAAGAAGAGCAACCTCATAGACAAGCTTGGAAACCTGATGACTGCGGTGAGTTTTTCTGACGCCGATGAACATGAGACAGCTCGCGAGATCATGCAAGACGGTTCCGACGGCGCGGAAGGACGTTATGAAAAAGTGCTTGCCGGGCTCGTTGAAAAATGCCGCAAGGAAGGAATCCAGGTGAGCGTCCAAGACACCGATCTCGATGTAGTATCGGGAATCAGAACGTTCCTGAAGAACCATGCAGGGATTGACAAGGTGGTCCTAAGCCCTGCGGTGACCGGGAGTGACACGGTTTCAGCCAAGGACCTGAACCGGCTAGTCCGGACTGCCTCGCGGCCGATCGTGACCATGACCAGGCAGGCCTGTGGCTTGGCCTGCTGAACTTTTCCGTTTATTCTTCGGAAAACAATGTGCTCCGGAGAGCGACTGAAGATATAGAGTGTCATATTTAAAATTCGAGGAGAAGGAGTGGGACAATGTATTTATATTTACCGGTGGCATTAACAAGCATCAATATTTTGGTTCCTGTGGGGCTGGGGCTTGCAGTGGGGCTGCTTTCCGGCCTGTTCGGCGTGGGCGGCGGTTTTCTCATGACACCGCTTCTTATCATGTTCGGCATTCCTTCGACGGTTGCTGCGGCGACCGATTCCAACCAGATCGTGGCTGCGTCGACGTCCGGCACCTACGCGCACTGGAAGGTCGGCAATGTTGATTTTAAAATGGGGCTCTACCTCCTGGCCGGCGGTTCTCTGGGCGGTGTTGTGGGCGTGCAGGGGATCAAGCTGTTGCACGCCATGGGCAATGCGGATTTCGTGATCAAGATGACCTACGTCCTGATGCTCGGTATTGTAGGCGTTTACATGTTCATCGAAAGCCTTCAGAGCATGAAGAAGAACAAGAACGCCGTGGTCGAAGAAGCGAAGACAGAGAAAGAATCGGCCATGGGCAGGTTTCTCAAATCCCTTCCCCTCCAGGCCCGGTTTGAAAAGTCCGGCATCACCCATTCCGTTTTCGTACCCATTGTCCTCGGCGCTTTCGTTGGCATTCTTGCCGCGATCATGGGCGTAGGCGGCGGGTTCCTGATGGTGCCGATCATGGTCTATATGCTCCGCATGCCCATGCATGTCGTGGTCGGAACAAGCCTGTTCCAGATCCTGTTCACCTGCATCGAGGTTACGTTCCTCCAGGCCTATACCAACCACAGCGTGGACTTTATCCTGGCCGTGCTGCTGCTTCTGGGCTCCACTGTGGGCGCCCAGGTCGGCGCGGTATTCGGCAGGAAACTGAAGGCAGAGCAGCTCAAAATATTGCTCGCCGGCATCGTGCTGGCGGTGACGGTCAAAATCATTTTCGAACTGACGCTTACCCCAGCGCTACTTCTCTCTCAGGCAGGAGGCCACTAATGCATATCCATCTTCATTCGTTTATCATTCATTATTCGAGATTTATCGGCAGTACGAGGATCCTCGGCATGTTGCTCCTCATGCTCGTATTTTCCCTGTTCCAGCTCGTTGCCGCTAAACCGGCTTCCGCTATGCTCACGGCCAAGGCGAACCACGACCATATCACGATCGACTTCTTCTATCACGGCGGCACCGTAAGTATTCGCGGAGAATCTGACCCGAACGTGGATCTGGTCATCAAGATAACCTCTCCCGAGGGGCACCAGGTATTAAAGCAGAAGGGCAAGGTCGGCGGCATGCTCTGGATGAACGTTGGGCAGCTCAAGTTCGAGAACACGCCGAACTTTTATGAGGTCTTCAGCACGAAAAAGATCGATGCTATCCTGAGCCGGGACGAAATGGAAAAATATACCATCGGCTACACTGCTCTGCAGAAGCACGTTGAGGTCACTCCTGTTGCGAATGAAGAAGAAAAGGCCAAGTGGTTCAGCGAATTCGTCAGATTCAAGGAGAATTCCAAGGTCTATGCCACGTCGTTCGGAAAGATCGAGACAACGATGAACAAGGACGGCCGTCAGGATTACTACATCCTGACCGACTGGCCTTACCAGGCTCAGCCCGGCGACTACCTGGTCTCGGTCTATGCCGTCAAGAACGGCAAGGTTGTGGAACAGGCCGAGGCAAAGGTGAACGTCGAGCAGGTCGGTATGGTCAAAGCGCTGGCGACCATGGCCAAAAACAACGCGGCGTTCTACGGCATCCTCTCGATCGGAGTTGCGCTGGGGGCGGGCTTCGGCGTCAGCCTGGTGTTCAGAAAAGGCGGAGGCGCTCATTAATCATGTATAAATCAATTGTCGTCGGATATGATGAATCCTTGACCGCGCGCCCTGCCCGGTAGGTGGTTGGGGCGTCATAAAGCGCGGTTTTTTGTCAAATAACACGGGGAATAAAGAGAATTTTTTTTGCACGTGAAGTTATTTTGTGGTACATTGCAATTTGATGTGTAGCAGGGAGGAGGCAAGCCTCTCATTCAATTCGCGTCAATAAAAGAGCAGGGAAAAGGAGTAAATAATGTTTGAAGGATTAGCGCAACCGATGCATCTGATTCTGATTCTCGTGATCGTCCTGGTCATCTTTGGCCCGGGAAAACTCCCGGAACTGGGAGCAGGGCTCGGTAAGAGCATCAAGGAATTCAAGAAAGCAATGAAAGAAGGACAGGAGGCTGCTGCGGTAGAAAAAACAGCGGTGGAAAAAATAGAAGAAAAGAAGGCTTAATCGCGTAGCGTGAACGATTGAGAAATAACGGGTAAAGGAAATCGGTATCTCAGGTTAATCGAATAATTCACGAGAAGACGTTCATCCTCTCCACCCGGCTGCAGGAATGTCACTATGTTGAAAAAAAAATTTAGCAGACTTCTCAGAAGAAGCATTCTTTCCGAAGACGAACTCCATGTCTTCGCACGGGAAGCAACATTCTCCGGCATCGCCCTGGAAGAACTGCTCCTTCGAAAGGGCGTGGCCAAACACGAGATCCTCTTTTGTCTGTCCGAATTCTACGGGCTTCCCTTCGTGGAATACGATGAAAGCGTCATCGCTTCGTATTTCGTCACGTTGCGCCTGGACATGGAGAAGCTTAAGCAGGCTCTCTGGTTTCCGCGATCGGTCAGGCAGGAGCGGGCCGAAGTGATCGCCTACCTTCCCGACGATAAACGGGTGATTGACGACATCAAAAAGACGCTGGGCGTTCACCAGATCGATTTTATTGTTGCCCTTCCCTCCGACATTATTCGAATCATCGAGCACAATTTCGATGTTAATCCCCGGTTTTCTTTCGCCGGCGGGAGGACGCCCCTGGCACGGGTGAGGACCTATTTCGCCTACCGGCGGTCAACCTATGCGCATTACCGGACCTTATTCGCCAAGGGAAGAACGGGCCTGGCGTTCATCAGGACCGGTGTCTCGTTTATCATTATCGCCCTCTTGTTCCTCAGAGTGTTCGGCCTAGGCGTTTTTGCCGTTCTCGAGGCGCCGCTTTTTGTCGCAGGCATTATCATGCTCTACGACGGACTGAAATGGTATTTCCCGGCTCGAAAGATAGCAAAAAAACCGATTGATTCTTCCTGTACCGAGCCTTCCTGGGGCGCCTGCGTGCTGCAGGAGTCCATGAACTCAGAGGGAAACCCCGTGTTCAACCGCAGCGGCGTTGTCATGGGCGCAGAAGCGCTTCGGGCGGGGTGGGAAAACCTTTCGCCTGTCATGCGACGAAGGTTTCTTGCCTCCGACAGGACCGACATGGCTGAGGAACGGACCTCCCTGGCAGGCCACAGGACCAAACTGGCGCGGGCCCGGACAGGGCTCGCTTTTACGAGGACAGGAGTTGCCTTCATCGGACTCGGTGTCGGACTGCTCCGGGAATTTCACACCAGCAGGTGGACGATTCTCGATGTGTCGCTCATTGTTGCGGGTCTGTTGATGTCTGCGGAAGGGTTCTACTGGTATCTCGGCGGAAGGCGGTCCGGCATAGACAGTTTTAAATCCGTGATTGACGCGGTCAACAAGGAAAACATCTGGGACAGGGTTTTCCCGCTCCGGCATAACCGCACCGGGCCCAAAAAAGACAATGCAAGTCCGCCGGTCCGTGCTTCCCATTTGCCGGGCATATGGGCCACGACCGGCCTCGCACTCGAGCGGACTGTTCTTGCGGACCGGCGATGCGTAATGGCCAGGCTTCGCTCAGTCATGGCGGTGACCCGAACGGGTTTGGCATTTGTCCGGACCGGGATGAGCATTACGGCTGTTGGCGCGGGCCTTATGGTATATTTCGGCGAGGCTTCGGTCGGCTGGACGTTTTTTAACATCATCTTGATCGTCCTCGGTCTTGTGTTGATTGCTGACGGGTACTACTGGGCCATCCCGGCCAAAAGAACGAGAGCGGAGTACCCTTATTGCAATGGTGATATGGAGATAACGCTTCCCGATTACGGCGTGCCGACGAATAAATGGGGAACCGTTATTTTTAACCAAAATGAATAACGAGCTATTGAACATAAGCAATGATCTGGCGGATGCCGATGTGCAGAGAGGTCCGGAATTTTCTTCTTTAGTTGAGCGGGGAATCCTGAACCGGAGCTCGCTTGAAGAGGCGACGCTCGTTGCCAAGGCGCGGGGGATCGATCTCGAGAGGCTGCTGCTCGCGGAATACGGTGTGCCTAAGCACCAGCTGCTTGAGGCGCTTGCCGCGTATTACAAATGCCCGTCCATTGAATATGACGAGCGTCTTCCCATTCCCCCCGAGCTTTTGAGCGGCCTCAGTGACGACGTCCTTTCAACGAACCAATGGATGCCCGTGATCAAAGACCGAAGCGGGACCGTGGTCATTGCTGCGAGAAATCCCGAAAGTCCCGCAACGAGAGAAGACGTAAAAAAATATATAACGGCCGATCGGTTCGAATTCCGGGTCACGCTTGATTCCGATATCCAGTGGTTTATCCAGGACTATCTTCATGCTAAACCGGGGCTGTTGATCGGCACGGAACGGACGGGCCTCGCCTACTGGCGCAATACGATGGCCTACTGGAGGACGCGACTCGCCTGCTACCGTACCGACCTTGCGAGCGCCAGGACCGGCCTTGCCTTTCAGCGCTGGGGGTTGGGCACGATTGCGCTTTCCAATACCTTGCTCCAGACGAAAAACGCCAGCAGTTCCCCTCATCTGTATTTCTCCGTGCTGATAATCGGGCTCGTGATCACCTTTTACGGCCTTCCCAAGTATCTGAACGTGCGGCAATCCCGCCTGACCCCTCCGGGGCACCAGACGCTGGTTGAGGTCACTGCGACAACGATTCAATTCCTCGAAAATTACCATCTTCTGGAAAACACGGGAATCAAGCGCCAAACACAGGGCACGATGCTTGCCCGCATGGGAGATTATCTTTCCGAGCACAGCACCTATCTGTATCCGTCACCATCGAGCAAAGTGCGCACCATGTTTGCGCGGGAGCGGAATGTTCTGGCTGCCCAGCGGACGATAGCTGCTTGTTACCGCACCATCTATGCCCGCGCACGGACCGGGCTGGCCTTTATCCGGACGGGCATCTCTTTTCTGAGCATCGGAATCGGTGTCATAAACTATTTTGGATTTGGCCTGCTGACATCGTTCAATCTCTGGCTCATTGCGGCTGGGCTTCTCATGATGATAGACGGGACGCTCTGGTATTGGCCCGTGCGAAAGGAACAGGCAGAGATCCCGAGAGGGGTCGCTTATCCGGAGTGACCGGCGAAATCGGAATCGTTTTTTTAGGGAGCAGTAATGCATATCCATATCCACGCACTCATACATTTTGTCAGGCTGCTGCACTATGCCAGACTTGCGCAATTTACCAGACTCGCGCATTACGCCAGACTGGGCAGTATGCGTTTCATCGGCTCGATGCTGCTCATGCTGATGTTCAGCATGCTCCAGTTTGTCAACATCAGTCCGGCCTCAGCTTCGCAAAGGGAAAAGGAAAGCCGTTACAGCGCCACTGAATTCTTCAGTTACATCGGCCAGACCGGCATGTGGGGGGAGTTTGACCCTGCTGGAGATCCGAGATACGGCGGCGTGAAGGGAACGGACCCGGTCCCCCCGGATGCAGTCGAGACGAAGGCTCAAACAAGCGTTTTCTACCGGCTCAAGCCGCGGATCGTCCTGGTCCCGCGGATGAACAGGACTCCTAAACCCAAAAGTGTCTACCGATGTTTCACGCGTGCGCCCGGCATCGGCCATTGTCGTGAAGTATGACGCTTGTGTTGTTCCTTTAATGGGTTTATATTATTTTTAGAGAGGAGATGTCACTGTTATGAAAAAGTTATTACAGTTTCCCCATCCGTTTTTCTCCGCTAGGCCTGCCTGGAAATGGTTCATTCTGATCAACGTCCTTATCGGCGCCACTATGTCGGCCCTGGACGTCAGCATTGTCAACGTTGCCATGCCCACCCTGAAAAACGAGTTCAATGTTTCCATGTCCCTTATCGAATGGGTGGCAATGTCGTACATGCTCACTCTGACTATCTTCCTTCCCTTTTTCGGAAGGCTTGCAGACATGTTCGGCAGATCCAAGCTGTACAATGCCGGTTTTGTCGTTTTTACCGTAGGGTCGCTCTTTTGCGGGATGTCCACATCCGCGGTTATGCTGATTGCGGCGCGCGTGCTCCAGGCTGTTGGCGCCGGGCTTTTGCAGGCGAACTCCGTTGCGCTTATTACCCAGGCTTTCCCGGGGAATGAGCGGGGCAAGGCCATCGGCATCCAGGGCGCGGTCCAGGCCATTGCCATGGCCGTCGGTCCTTTTGTCGGCGGCGTATTGATCTCCACGATCGGCTGGCGTTCCGTGTTTTATATCAATATCCCGATCGGCATTCTCGGCACGGTCGCGGCCCTGTATATTCTGCCTCCCAATGAAAAATCGGGGAAAAAGGAGTCAATCGACTACCTCGGCACGGTGTTCTTCGCTTCGGGGCTTGCATTTCTCGTCCTGGCGTTCAATGAAGTAGTCAATCTCGGATGGGGTTCGACTACCATCATGGTTTACTTCCTGAATGCCTGTATCCTGCTGGGCTTGTTCGTGATCACGGAACTCCGGGTCAAGCATCCGTTGATCGATTTGAAACTGTTCAAGAACAGCACGTTCCTGATCGGCAACCTGACCGGCATGATGTCCTATTATGTCCTTTTTGCCGTCCTGTTCCTGATGCCGTTTTACCTTGAGAAGGTGCTCAACTACAGCCCTGCGCTTACGGGCAGCCTGCTTACCCCTATTCCTCTTGCCATGGCGCTCGTTGCGCCCTTCTCTGGCCATATTTCCGACAAGTATGGTGCGAGGATCATGACGGCGAGCGGGATGTTCGTGGCCGGGCTCGCCTGTTTTTCCCTCATGTTTCTGGGAGCTCAGGCACACTTGCCGCTGCTGATCGGTGAGCTGATACTGCTGGGTGTCGGCATGGGCATGTTCACTCCGCCGAACAACAGCGCGATCATGGGATCCGCTCCCCGGGAAAAACTCGGGCTGGCCGGCGGCGTTTTGAATATGATGAGGTCCCTTGGCCTGATCTTCGGTGTGGACATCTCCGGCTTGATCTTCACGAAACTGGAGCACAGATATCTTGCTGATAAGGGGTATGGGGATGTTCGACACGTTTTCAGCAACAACGCCATCCCGCTTGATATGAAAGATCACGCCTTTATGCGGGGTTTTATCGTGGTCATGGGCGTGCTTCTGGCGCTGAACGTGATTGCCGCAGTGCTCTCAGTCGGCAAGAAGGACGCCAAGGTTGACGCCGAAGCGGCGGAAGCAGCCAAAGAATTCGCAGAAGTCTAGTCAAGCCGCATATCTGTCATTAGGACCATTAGGACCTGCCCTCGGAGCTGAAAACCCGGGGGCGGGTTTTTCGTGCGCTGGGCTTTGCATTGCAACGTTCCAGAACGACCTCTATTCCACGGAGCTTTTTATCGAACGATCATGAGATGCTCAACGGTACAGATTTCTGCATCCGGTATCAGTTACCTCGAGGGGAGTAGGGTTGCGGCGACTGTCCCGAAAGAGGACATTCGGAGGATCAAGTTGTCCTATGATTCAATAGCACGGCATCCGTTTCTGCAGTTTCTCGCCGGTTTTGGGCTGATTGTGACGGGCCTGATTTTGCTTATTGCTGCGTTCATCATGGCGGAAGTCGGGGCCTACTTCTTTCATCTTGCTTCCCATACCTTCAACATTCCCGTGGTCCCCATCGGCCTTTGGCTTATGGTCGGGGCAGGCCTTTGGCTTCTGGTCGGAGTATTTCGAGGGAGATACAATTTACTGATCAGCACTACGCAGGGAAACCGCAAAATATTTTTTGAGGGGGCGACGAACATCAGAGATATTCTGCACTTCATCGGAAGAGCCAATCAGGAATTGGGATACGACATCGACCTGTCCATTATGGAAACCATGTACATAAAAGCTGCTCCTGCCGACGATCCAGCAAACAATATGAACTCGATACAATAATTTCAATAATTTTATATGCCCGGTAAGCCGGGGCCGTTCCCAGCCTATTCTGTTGATCTTAACGCGCCGGGAGTTCTTTTT
>DAIDTZ010000374.1 GCA_027456925.1 Nitrospirota bacterium | reverse complement strand
ACCGCGCGGCTTTGCTCGTAGAGCGCGACCCGATGGCCCCGCTCCGATGCCGCGACGGCTGCGCTCATCCCGGCTGCTCCGCCGCCGACCACCATGACCTTGAGAGGCTTTTCCGTCTTTCCAACAGCCCGCTCCTGCTCGTACCCGGCCCGGGGGTTGGAGAGACACTCCACGTGCTTCATTTTAATAAGGTTGTCGAAGCACCCCTGGCCGCATGCCACGCAGTGAACGATGTCCCGTTCCCTGCGCGTCCGCGCTTTTTCGGGCAACCGGGGATCGGCGATCAGCGCTCTTCCCATCGCCACCGCGTCACAAACGCCGTCAACAAGCATCTCCCGGGCCACGGCCGGATCGTTGATGCGGTGGCCGGCAATGACCGGCACAGGCGCCCGATCCCTGATTCCCCGCGCCAGGTACGCGAAAACACCGCGCGGGACTTTACTCACGATCTGCGGGACAGGCGCCTCGTGCCAGCCCGCGTTTATCGAGAGGGCGTCCGCCCCTTCAGCGGTCAGGCGAAGGGCATACTCCTGCAGTTCCGCCCTGCTCGTCCCTCCCTCCATGAACTCGTTCCCGTTCATCCGGACGATAAGAGGAAAGCCGGACCCGGCAACGAGGCGCACGGCCCGCACCACCTCGAGACCGAAACGCATCCGGTTCTCGAACGAACCGCCGTACGAGTCCCTCCGTTTATTCGTCACCGGCGACAGGAATTCGCTGATCAGGTAGCCGGTGCCCGCGAGGACCTCGACGGCCTCGAAACCCGCATCCTTGACCCGTTTCGCCGCCTGTCCGAAACGCGCGATGATCTCGCCGATCTCCATGAGGGTCAGTTCGTGGGGCGTTTCTTTCGTGAGCCGGGAGGCAATAGCCGAGGGCGCAACCGGTTGTCTGCCGCCGAGAAACAGCGAATGGTTGTAGCGGCCTGCATGGTTCAGCTGGACCGCTGAACGGGCGCCGTTCTCCCGGATTGCCGCTGCCAGGCGGGCCAGGCCAGGGACGAATTCATCGCAATGCGCGCCGATATTCCCCGGATTGCCGGAAAGCTCATCCACCGTGGCGTACCCGACGGTGATCATGCCCGCGCCGCCCCGCGCCCGTTCCGCGTAGAAATGAACGAGCCGGTCGGTGACCATGAAGTTTTTTGCCATGTTCAGATGCATGGCGGGCATGAAAATGCGGTTCTTTATTTCCAGGCCGTTTATGGCAATCGATTGAAAAAGGGGGTCTCTCATGGTTTTCTCCGCCCTATGTTTTTTGTCAAATCGTCAGGGCGTTCAATTCCTGTGCTGCATCGGCCAGACCGATTCGTTCGAGGGAACGCTCCAATCTGCCCGGGTCCGCCAGAAAATCGCGCATGAACACGAGCTCCGAAACCTTCAGGTAGACCACGAAGGGGTCGACCAGGGAGCCGCTGAAAAGATGCGCGATCAGCTCCCGGATCGATTCGATGCCGTCATACCTCTTCACCTGTCTGGCGCGCTCCAGAAGCTTCCTGATGTAAAACCGGATGGTTTCATCCACGCTGTCCACCGTGTTCCGGTGGCCGGGGCATATTTGATACCCCTCCAGTTTCCGGAGTTCCAGCAGGCTCGTGCAGTAGGCATCGTAATTCCTGAACCTGCCGCTGAACGTCTCCAGGTCGACATCGAGAAGCGGCGCCTGAAAGATGTTGTGGAGCAGGACATCGCCGCTGACCGCGTGGCTGCCGCAGAGGTAGACCACATCGGTCTGGGAGTGCCCCGGACAACGGAGCAGGCTGATCCCCAGTTTTTCAGGAACGTCGGACTCCTCCAGAACGGTGAAACGATGGGGGACGTCGGGGAAGATTTTGTTTTTTTCAAAGACGTTCCGCAGGTCCCGTGCGAATTAGTCGTCAAAACCGAACCCGACCAGGAGTTTCTTCATATAGGCGATCCGTTCTTCATGCCGGAACAGTTTCGCATCGTCTTTGCGGGCGAAAAAGATTTCAGCCGGCGAATTCCGCGCAAGGTGCGCCGCGAGACCGCAATGGTCCACGTGCGCGTGCGTAATGAAAACATACTTCAGGCGCCTGACATCGACCTCCTGTTCGAGGCATGCAAGGCCTTCCGGTGTGGGGGGGCCGGTATCGAACAGGACAAGTTCCCCGTCGATTTCCGTGGAGTAGAAATGGGTTTCCCCGACCATGTAGGGAGTGGGTACCGTGTGCTGGCGCATAATCATTTCCGGACAGACTAGTAACCACGGGCGCTGAGATCAAATCCACCCTCACCCCAGCCTTCCATCAAGACCGCCCATCACCTCTTGTCCTCTCCCTCGAGGGGAGAGGAAGGCAGGAGAGGGTGAACCTCTGTATATGAGGTGGAGGCGGAG
Source organism: Nitrospirota bacterium (assembly GCA_027456925.1). GTDB lineage: Bacteria > Nitrospirota > UBA9217 > UBA9217 > UBA9217 > JAJYKN01. The sequence goes on along the minus strand of DAIDTZ010000374.1, from coordinate 394 downwards.
AAGGAAATTTCTATCCGCGCACACAGATGGGCACAAGTAAAGATTTCGATTCCCGGTTTTTTAGACCCGGAATTCGTTGTTGCTTCTATCTGTGTTTATCCGTGTGTTGCGAAGCAACCTGTGGTTACCAGGTTTAAAAAACATACTTCTCCGCTTCGCTTGCCGCAGCGGCGAGCTGCCGCTTGGCCTGGAGCAGCCCGGTCGCATCGTATTTGGTCAGCCGCCTGATTCCGTTCAGAAGCATGGTCAGGTTGTCCCCCTCCTCGATGAAGTAGGCGGCTTTTCTGGCCGCAGTCCCGGTCCGTTCCAGCGCGTTGAACGTGAACACTTTCACCGCTGCCGTTACCGTTGCTTTCCTGGCTTTGCTCAGCGCCGGCAGGATCTTCTCCGCCCG
>DAIDTZ010000373.1 GCA_027456925.1 Nitrospirota bacterium | reverse complement strand
CTGTCCGCACCATCCCACAGCGGGTAATTCGCACCATACCAAAGAGTGTGACTGCAGAAAGCCCGGGACCGGTCTTATTGATCGGGCCAGCCGGGACCTCGATATCGATGTGAAGCAATCCTATGTTGTCGGCGACAAGTGGAGCGATGTCGAGCTCGGCCAGAGGGCCGGTGCGCACTCCATTATCGTCAAGACCGGCTACGGGTCCGACGATAAAGGGAACGCAAGACCTGCTCATCTCAAGGATCCCGATTTTATCGCCCATACCATCAACGAAGCCGCGGAGTGGATCATCGAACAGGTTAAAAAGGACGGTTGATGAAGACATCGGCGAAGAAAATACTCGTCATGCGTTACCGGTTTATCGGCGATACGGTCTTGACCGTGCCGTTCCTTCGAAATCTGCGCCGTGCCGAGCCCGATGCCTTTATCGCCTGGATGGTGGCGCCCGGTTCGTCGGAGGTTGTGCGGGGAATACCCTATGTTGATGAAATGATTTACTGGGACCCGGTTACGATTCATGCCGACAGCAGTGGTGCTCATCGCACTCTTTCGGCAAAGTTTGCTTTCTTCAGGGACCTTCGGCGACGGCACTTCGATAAAGTGTATGTGCTCAAACGTTCACTCTCGAGCGCCGTTATCGCGTGGTTATGCGGCGCTCCGAAACGAATAGGATTTGATACCGAGGGGCGGGGCGTGTTCCTGACAACCCGGGTGCCCTATCGTCATGATCAACATGAAGTAAAAAATTTTCTGAATGTCCTGGAGGCGGACGGGATCCCCGTAACAGCCGACTTTCTTGAGATCTGGACGAATCCCGTTGAAGAGAAACGCGTCCTCCGTATACTTGCCGATGCCGGTGTTGATCTTGCCGGGGGGATCGCGGCAATCCATCCTTTTTCCGCCGTTCGGCAGCGGGGGTGGCCTTTTGAAAATTTTGCAGAGCTTGCCGGGCGGATCAGCCGGGAAACGGGTTTACGCCCTGTCATCGTCGGCGGACCGGGCGATATCGAGGCATTTGATAGCGTGAGGCGTTTGTTCGGGGAAGGGGTAATTGATCTTGTTGGTAAATGTAATTTGCGTGAAACGATAGCGCTCTTAAAGCAATGCGCACTCTTTGTGGGCAACGACAGCGGCATTATGCACCTTGCAGCTGCGGCCGGCACACCGCTTGTGGCGCTCTTCGGACCGCAGTCGCCGGTTAAATTCGGCCCCTGGAGCGAACGCGCAAAGGTCGTTTACCAGGGGCTGCCCTGTTCTCCCTGCCGCCAGAAGTTTTTTTCGGAATGCGAGCCCTCGCCGCGCGGGAGGCCTGCATGCATGGAGGCCATATCGGTGGAGGAGGTTTTTCAGGAAAGCGTTAAGATTTCTGAGCAAGGAAGGAAACAGTAACGCGACGACTCCCGTTCTACCATTCTGCCTCACCCTGACGCAGGTTTGGAATTGGAAAAACATTTTGACTTTAAAGGGTTGCTGTGATATAAGTTCATCGAGATAACACCACATATAAACGACCACATCCAGGCGAAGGGAATCCCGTGAGAATCGGGAGCGGACCCGCCGCTGTAATCCCGGCCCCGCGTTGAGCGGGGTCAATCCATCACCAATAAGGGCCACTGATCACGCAGAGCGCGATTGGGAAGGCAGGTGAGGGTGGGAGAGCCAGAAGACCTGCATGGATGCCCTCGCACAGTCTTCGGCGCTAAGATCATGTGTGGGTTAATTTTTTACTATTAATCCCCAGTCTTCGAGAAGACTGGGGATTTTTTGTCGTGGCACGCAGAAGACGCGGAGGAAGGCAGTTTTTTCTGAGCAGAGATAAAAGAGATGAAACGATACGTAATAACTGTCTTCTTGCTATGCATGATCAATACCTGCGCTGCTGCCGGCCCGGCATCTGTGCCCAAGCGCATCATATCACTCGCGCCGAGCATGACCGAAATCCTTTTCGCCCTTGGATGAGGGGACAACGTCGTCGGCGGAACGACCTTCTGCGATTACCCCGAAGAGGCGAAAAAGAAGCCGAAGATCGGCGGCATGTCCAATCCGTCGCTCGAAGCAGTGGTGGCGCTTAAACCGGATGTCGTGGTCCTGACAACGGACGGGAACCCGAAGGAATTCGAGGAACGGCTCGTCTCGCTCAAGATCAAAACCTATGTTTTTGAGGCCCGGACGATCACCGGGCTGCCGCAGGGCATCCGGGACCTTGCAAGCGCCATGGGAGTAAAAGAGCGAGGAGAGCGCCTTGCGAAGTCGATCGAAGACGGGGTCCGGAAGGCATCGGCATCCGTGCCGCGCGTCAACGGCAAGGCACTGCGAAAAAAGGTTTTGTTCATTGTCTGGCCGGAGCCGCTCATCGTTGCGGGCCCCGGCACGGCCATTGACGACGCAATAACGCTCTTGGGATACGACAATATTGCATCTTCTGCGGCGACCGCGTATCCGAAATACTCGATCGAAGAGGTCATGCGACAGGCCCCTGACATTATCGTCATCGGCAAGGGATCGGGCATGGACATGGCTGCCGTATCAAAAGGGATATTGAAGAGACTGGCGATCGTTCCTGCGGTCAGAAACAAACGAGTTTGTTATGTGGGAGACGGCCTGTACCGATTGGGGCCCCGCGTGGTGCAGGGGATCGAGGAGCTTTCCGCATGTCTAAAGTAAAAATATGGATCTTACTGGTTATTGCCCTCCTGATCGTCTCCTGCTCGGTATTTCTCGGGCCGCGGATCATCCTGCCCTTTGCTTTGAGCGACACGGACCGGGAGATTCTCATTTCCATACGGCTGCCTCGCGTGCTCGTTGCTTTCCTCATGGGGGCGGCTCTTGGTGCGTCAGGCG
>DAIDTZ010000372.1 GCA_027456925.1 Nitrospirota bacterium | reverse complement strand
ATAATGGACCCTCCAGCATGGTTAACGCGTCCTGGCGAGACGGAAGCCCAGGTTGCTGTACCGGTGGGCCGGATAGACATAGAAGCGATTGCTTGCGCGGAGGTCTTTCGGCTTGCCCATCCAGCCGCCGCCGCGGGCCACGCTCCCGTTATGCCTGCGACTGTGCGTACTGTCCGAAGCATCGGCATAATGCTTGTAGACATCCTGCACCCACTCCCAAACATTCCCACTCATGTCGTAAATGCCGAGTCCATTCGGTTTTTTCCTGCCCACCGGATGCGTGCTGTTTCCTGAATTGGCGCCATACCAGGCATACTCGCCAAGCTTTTGCTCATCGCTCGTCCCTGACCACTTTTCCAGTTTACCGCCGCTCCGCGCCGCATATTCCCACTCGGCTTCCGTGGGCAACCGGTATTTCCTGCCGGTCTCCTTATTCAGCTTCAGAATGAACTCCTGCGCATCATCCCAGCTTACCTCTTCAACAGGGCAGTCGTCTCCGCACTTGCTGAAATAGGACGGGTTGCTTTTCATGACAGCCCGCCACAGTCCCTGCGTCACCTCATACTTGCCGATGAAGAAATCTTTCACACATACTGTATGCACGGGCAGCTCATCGCTTAAACCGTCTCCGAAGTTGTCTCCCATTTCGAAGCAGCCGCCTTTGACATGAACCATTGCGTAATTCAATGCCTGGCTCGTTTTTTTTACGTCTTTCTTCTTTTCAACTATTGCCGGCTGGGCGACGGCAGTGTAGACCGCGAAAATACTGAGGAGAACGGCAATAAAAGTCAGCCTGCTGTTCTCCGGCATATTTCTCATGGAGTTCCTCCTGTCCACGTTGGAAAACCTTGTTTTCTGCCGGGATGAACAAAACCCCATCCCCAACGGCAGTTATTGCCCGAATTGAATTTCTAAAGTAGCCATAAAGACCTTGACCGGCTTTCCTTTGCCCCTATAGTCTATCTGGCTCGCATCTTGCGGCCAGGTGATTTCGGGCGCAAGCTCAAAAAAAAGCCAGGGCCGGTAAAAATTCCGTCGAAATCGTGATCCGACCCGGTAATTTTGAATGGTCCAGACAGGAGCAGTAACTCCCCACATACTGGTATCATAGGAAATTGCGCTCTTGGGCGTCAACTGCGTGATGAAACTGATCCCGGTGTTCCAGGTTACGCCGGACCGCTTCTCGATGAAGGTCACGTTATTGGACCACCGGACGATCGTAAACTTGGTAATGGTCTGTTCAAGATCGAGTTGCGTTGTGTCCGAGAAATGTTCAATGGTCTGCCACATGGGGATCTGGGAAAAGCGAATGAGGTAAACATCGCCAAAAGGCTTCAGGAACTGATACCGCATCCTGGCAAACGCATCGGGGTGTATGCTGACCATGAGGCCCGTATCAATGTCGATCAGTTGACGAAGCCGTGCATACAAATCCGCGCGCACCCCGATGATGGATTGCTTGACTCCCGTTGTCGGGTTGACTCCCGGCTCGATTGGCTGACCGGGCTGGACAGTATATTTGGGGGCATCACTTCTCGACTCGAAATAGATGCTCGCTTTTCTTAGGAGATTTTCCCATTTCGGCAGCCGGTACAGAACCTGGATATCGGAGATATACTTGGCATTCTTCCCATCGGTCAGCCGGGCTGCATTTCTCAACTTGATAAACGTACCGGGCCGGACATCTTCCAAAACACGGCGGTCTCCGAAAAAATGGTCGAACCACACCGCGGGTTCACAGATGTTCCTCTCCACGTAATCATGGGTCTGGTCCAGCCAGGTATCTCCGGAGACTTCGATGTTGGCGCATGCGTTTATGTCCGGTTCAGCTCTCGTTTGTTGTGCGGCTTTCGCCTCGGGTTGAGTCGCCGGGCCAGCTTTGGCCTTCTCTTGTGAAGGAGTTGAAGACGGGCGCTGCCCGGTATTCGTTCCCGTGCTCACGACGTTGCGATCCGTCGTCGTCGGAGCTGTTCCCAATTGCCACGACGATTGAGCGCTCGCATCTCTAAGACTGGCCGAGAAAAAAACGAGCGCTGAAAATATCACAACCAGAATGGGGCTGAGATGTGCCGGAACAGCCGATATGAAGCGCGCGGCTCTGATAGGATCCTCCCAGGGCCCGGGTCAGCAGGCCTCTTATTCTTTTTTCTTGTCATCAGCCGGGGCCTCCGGGGGCGCATGAGGGCCGGCTTCTTCCTTTTTTCGCTCGCCCGACATTTCGACGGCAATGGCCGCAGCCTGCTCGGCATGCATGCCCTCCGTGCGGCGCTCGTACTCCTGTTCGCCCCGGTCGTCTCTCTTTCGCAGCGCCGCATTCGCGATGCCTTCTGTTTCGCCCGGCAGCTCCACGCGCAGCTCATCAATAAGCATCAGTATCGCCGCCGCAACCGGGAGTGCGAGGAGCGCCCCCACGATCCCGAGCAGCGTTGCGCCCGTGATAAGCGAAAAAAGCACAACAGAGGACGGGAGGCGCATCGCGCGGCCGTACACCACGGGCACGATCATGCGGCTTTCGAACTCCTCGTAAGCGAGCATCAGCACGAGCACGATCACGGTGACGACCGGGCCGCGGGCCAGGGCCGCCACGACCGCGGGGCCCATGGTGAGGAAAATGCCGATATAAGGCAGCACGTCCGCGACGCCGCCGAACACCGCGATCGCCAATGCGTTCGGCACGCGGCACGCCAGCAGAAGAATGAACATGAAGACAGCCATGAGCGCGGACGTTACGGCCTGCCCCCGGATATATCCGCCGACGATCGTCTCCAGATTCATCATGACGCGGGAAAGCCGGATGTGGTGCGTTCGGGGTACGATCGAGTAAAGCCCTCCGCGCAGGCGGTCGCGGTCGATCATCATATAGAGCGCCAGGAAGACGGCGCCCAGGCTGTACGCGAAGAACTCAAGAACGCGTGTCGAAAATGTGAATGCCGTCGCACCGAGGGAGTGCAGCACCACGCCGTACTGCATGGTGCGCAGGGCCTCAGCAAGGGGGGCTGTCAGGCGGGAACCGGCGAGACGGGCCACAAGACCCGCCCGCAGCGCCGGCTCTTGCTCGATGAGGCTCGACACCTGGGATAGGAACTCCGGGACCGTCAGGGCGACGACGAGAACAGTGACGACCAAAAGCGCCGAGAAAACAATCGCAATGCTCCATCCCCTTCGCACACGGCGCGCTTCGAGCCACGAGACCGCCGGGCTCAGCGTGCCGACGATGATGAGGGCCGCAACGAGCACGAGAATGACCGGCATGAGCCGTATCAGCACCCACAATCCGGCGATAACAAGCACCGTGGTGATTATCGTCGAGGGAGCGAGGTCAAAACGCACGAGCCGACTTTGTCGGCTTGAAGTTGACTTTGGGCTAAGCAACGCTGCCTCCCTTCCCCATAAAAGCGGGCACTGAAAAAAGATCCTTTTGTATCGTCACGGAACCGCGGCAGGGGTAACACCCCGCCCAGACCCGCTCGCGCTTATTCGGGCCAGCTGGGGCTCAGCAGCTCGATCCGCCAGACCGGTCCCGTGGTGTAGAGCGGCCCCTCAAATCTCACAAACGCCGGCACCTCGTCGGTGAGAATCCAGGCGTGGTAGTCCGGCGGCGTGCGTCCGAACAACCTGGCGAAATACGTGAGCCAGCTCGACAGTTTGGGCCTGAAGATGTAGTGGATTGCCGACTTCTCGAGGTCGCCGACCATCACCTTGTGCTCACCGGCCGGCCAAATCTTCACCTGGATGAGCATGGGCTTGGGCATGAAGGCCACAAAGTGGACGGTCTCTCTGGCGTCCTTGAGAAGGTTCTTTGCAACGGTGAGCACCATTCCGTTGTAAACGTCAAGGGGCAGGTTGAGCGTGCCTTGGATCACTTTCTCCTTCCCGTTTTTGTGTGATTTGGTCGTCACGCGGTACTTGCCGGAGTCCCGCTCCAGATGGACCTCGGTGTCCTCGGGAAAGACCGGCCCGCGCTGCACCAAATGGTAGCTCTGCATGGTAAAGACCCGATCCTGGGAGAATACCACCGTCTCGTCGAACACCGACCCGTCCTTAAAGTGGAATATCATCCGGCTGTCGACGTCTCTGCCCCGGGTTACCTGTATAAGCTCGCCCGGCGCAATGAGCTCGCCCTTGAGCGTGCGCAGGACAAGAAAACCGTGAGAGACGCCCTCGACAAAGCGTACCGGGATCGGGGCCGCCGCCAGAGGACCGGGCCACAGCAGGAGGATGATGAGAGCCAATGGTCCAAGCACAGCCAATGGTCTTCGCCTTTTTGTAAAGGATCGTGTCAGCTGAGTTATTATTCTCTTCATTTTTTCCCCTTTCCTCGCCTGGATGAGATCCGTCGTTCTTCCCGTTTTTTTCGCACGTTGGTTGAAAATGCTTTTTGCATCGCTATTTTGTCGCTTCTTTATCCGGCGGCAACGCCGGCTTCTCCGCAGGAGGCTCCTCATCGCCCAGTTTCATGCTCGTCAGGGTGGACACGATGGACCCGATGGCGATAGTGCTCTTCATGAGAACCGGGAGCCTCCGGCTGTCGTCCGTAAGCCAGATGAAAATCTCCCCGGTGTTCATGAAGACCCCCTTGTACTTGGGAAAAGTCCTGACCTTGATCGTAGAAAACTCCCCGGCCGGGGTCTTCACCTTTTCCCTGCCCAGGGTGCGGACGTCGACGGACCAGTTCTTGCCGCCGTCGAAAACATCGATGCTGATATCCTTGCCGATTGTGAAATCCCCCCTCGTCCGGAGATAGTAGAGCGACGATAAGGCGTCCTGCACCGAGTCCGGTATCGCAAAGGTCTTCGGGGGATCGTCATTGAGCTTGCTGACGACGGTCCGGTCCGTATGGTCGAAGACCAGCTCGGTGCGTCTTTTTTTCTTTCCGTGCTTTTCGTTGAGGTTGAACGAGAGGCTTTCCATGATTTTCGGGTCAAAGACGCTCTCAAGCCTGTCGCTCACACGGTAGAACACATCCACCAGACCCGCGGTGTGTGTTGTCACGATGAGCCGCAGGACCTGTTTCCCGTCCGGCGTCGCCCCCGCTTTGACCTCCATGGTCGCGGTCCCCGCCGTAACGATATTGGACCAGCTGATACCGTACACCAGTGTTTCTCCCGGCTTGAACGGCATAACGCGTGACGGGACGGCGGCAATCCCCTGTTCCCCCGCTGCCTGTTCCACCGCGCTGAGCGCGCCGGGAGCCAGCCGGCAGCAAAAAACGAAGGAACATAAGGCGATCGAACGCAGCTTTTCTTTACAACAAAGGAATAGATCCATCAGGCTCATCATTTTTCTCGCCATCCTCTCGGGCACCCGCCGGGGTCATCTGAGAGGGTCACCTTAATGAGTCCGCCAGTGCAATTCGGATGTTCTTCTCATCGATAAACCCTCACGAAGAAGTGCCCCCGCAATTTTACAACTCTTCCTTATTTTCTGTATCATGTCCGTGATCAATACTATTCTAACACACCCTTATGTCGGCGCCGTTAGCGGGCCAAGACGCGGCCCGACCCCGCGCTTTGGCATACTCTTAATAAGAAAATGAGAGCCCTGCAAACCCTCTGTGCCCGAACTGGTCGAATCGCATCAGGGTTTCTCCGTATCCGTACCAGTACTGCAGGTACAGTGCAAAATTCATATTCGGAATCTGCTGCCGGAGTTCCAGCTTGTAAGAATCTTTGTGCTTATCAGGAAAAATCGGCGTTTTAAAATCCAGCTGATGGTCCCGCAAGCTCCCTCCCCAGAGAAAGTTTCTGATGCTGATCCCGACCTCCCCTATCCCCATATAATCGAGAAAGGTGCCGTTTTTATTGGCAGCCTGAAGATAGGCATTCTCGTCTTGATAACCCGATGCGTGCCAAAGTTTGACATACAGGAGCGCCTTGTCCGACAAGAATGAATTTGTTACTGCCATTTTTTCCCTCGGCTCCAGACCGAACCTGATCAGAACATATTGTCTGTTCCAGCTGCGCGATTGGACGCCGGCGAGGCCGTTGGATTCGTGCTCGAGAGGACTGACAACGATGTTGCGCAGTTTGATCCTGCCGATGATCGTGCCATTTACCGGATAGTCTAAAAAAAACTCCGGGTTATAATTGCTTTCCTCGAAAGGCATGGAAGACTGTCCTTCGTTCCAGAGCGACATCTGCGTGTAGGCAAAATAGGCCGGGAAAAAGTTATATTTGAAGACGTATAAGTTCGGTGTCAGCAGCCGGAACTTCATGCTTATTTGGAACTTAATCTGTGCTTTGGCGCTGCCGGGCAAATTGTCGATCGCAAAATAATTCGTATTGTACGCAGCCACAGGCCTGTCGGCTTTTTTCATCATTTGTTCGTCCAACCGCAGTTTTTGTTCCTGACCAGGAAGCGCCGGGCTTTCAGAATGATCCGCCTCTTGCGATTGGCTCGCCGCATCGGCCTGGTGGAGCGCCTTCTGAGAGTCCTCTTGCACCAGGAGCCCGACTGCATCGGCAGAGCCGGGAAATAGCGTCACGATGAGCAATGCGGCTGCCATTTTCTTCATTGTACCCCCCGAGGCGCATGGATGCGCATGAGATGGACCCGTAAACTGAGATTTTTTATCTGATCACGCATCGGTCTCATTTTTTTATAAAGTAAACAACCCGTTCAATTTACCCGTCCTTGCCGCAACCGCAACGTTTAGGCAACAGCTCGATCGCCTGTTTAAGCAAAGAGCAGCGCCATGAAAATAAAGGGCCGCGTGCATGTTGCATCATGTCCGCGGCCCCTTGTCATACAGGATCCATTATCTCACCTGACAATGACGCGGTGCCCGGTGAGTTCCAGGATCAACACGACGAGAATGGCCACCACGAGTATAAACACCACCGCCCCGAGGTCGTCCGCGCCCGCCTGGACCGAGTCCATATGCCCCGCCAACTGGTGGGTCTGTTCATCAGAGAGCATGTTGATCCGCGCCATTGCCTCTTCGGAAGAGAGTCCGTAGTCCATCAGCCGCTGTTTAACCACTGCCGATTCCAGGGTTTTCTGAATCGTGATCATGTCCGCCTGTCTGGCTGAGGTGGATTCGGCCGCCGGTATGAACATGGCCCAACCCTGCGCGGGGAGCGTGAGGAGAACAACCGCAAATACAAGATAGATTGAAAGCATTTTAAAGAACGGTTTTTTCTGCATTACCTTCGCCTCCTTTTTATTAAACACATTCTTACAATTGTTCCTGATCATCGACTGCAACTGGCTCACGAAACCGGACGCAGTTTCATTTCGGGTCGTCAGTCCACCGGTTCACGATACGAGCGAAGATCAGTGCCAGTACAAGGGCCGGGATAGACACGAGAAGCGACGCAGCCCCTGGGGACAACTGCGCGGCAAGGTACTGGTATATACCAGCCAGGAAAAAACCTGCCGCTGCCAGCACCAGGAGCGAGGCAATAACGATAAACGCAATCGCCCATCCCACGCGCACGATTGACCTTCGCAGTATTCGCCCTTCTGCTTCCAGCAGGCGCAAAAAGGCAGCGGCACTTTCCATGAGCGCAGTTAGTATCTTCATTGCTTGTTTTCCTGGTACCACAGCTTGGCGATTATGTAGCCCAGGCCGAATGCGGCCATGACACTCACCAGGGGATACCGCTCGACTTCATCGGCAAGACCCTTGACGACTTTTTCACCGTGGATCCGCGATGAGTCGAACTTATGCCATAAATCCGCAAATACGCCGAGGCCTTGCCCGCCCTGTGCGGAACCTTCCTCTTCGGACGCTTCGAGCCCCTCTTCGCCCTGGGCGCCGGCAGCCTTTGCTCCGGCGAATTTCTTCACGCCGGAGGCAAGTGAGGCGATCTCCTCGCGCAAGCGTGCGATATCGGTCTTCAGCGCATCCAGTTCTTTATCGCGTGTTTCTTCAGTCATCTTTTTTCTCCTTCCTGTTCCAGGTCTCAGGATCATTTCATTTTTTTACGCCACGAGGACCTTGTTCGGTGGCCGGCTCGGAGCTGAGCAAAACCGAGATCCATTGTGTGCTTTTATTGTTCTCGCATGCAAACTTGAGGGTCATGGTCAGCGGTATGCACAAAACCATGCCGACCGGACCGAGCAGGCTTCCCCAAAAGACCAATGAGAGAAAGACAACCAGCGTGGACAGGGCAAGCTTCTGCCCCATGAGCCTCGGCTCAATCATGTTGCCAAGTATGAACTCAACAACCACATAACCGGCAGCCACGAGCGCGGCACGGCTTGGCCCGAGTTGGATAAGGGCGAGAAGAACTGCGGGAACGGCGGCAATAACAGAGCCGACATTGGGTATATAGTGGAGCAAAAAGGTCAGGAAACCCCAGAGAACAGGAAAATCCACGCCGAGGATGGTCAACCATATCCAGATCAGGACCCCCGTGGCAAGACTGATGAGCGTCTTGATGACCATATAGCGTTTGATATCATCGACGAATTTCGTGAATTGGGGAAAGACCTGCTTTGGATCGCCAAGGACAGCGCGAAGCTTCAACGGAAAGCTTGGGGCTTCGAGCAGTATAAAGGTTACGGTGAGCAGAATCAGGACAATGTTCGAAAACGCCGAACCCAACCCCGCGAGCATGCGGGCCGTCAGACGCATCACCGCCCCCGGATTGATAAACTCGGACAGGACCTTGTCCGTGATTACCATGCCTTTCCTTGATAACAGCGCCTTCAGTGCCGATACTTGTTCCTGAATACGCTCCTCATAAGAAGGCAGGGCATTGGAAAAGCCGATAACAGACGTGCCGACGAGCGCGCCGATCATCAGCAGAACAGCAATCATGCCTGCTACGACGAGAAACACCGCAATAACGGAGGGAAGGCGTTTTCGTTCGAGCCAGTGCACCAGCGGCGTCCCGATGACAGCAAGGAAAACAGCAACGAGGATCGACACCAGTACCGACTGTGCCTGGTTGATGCCCCCGACGATGATCACAAGCGCTGCGGCAATGACGAGGAAACGCGTTCCGCGATAAGAATCACTCTCTACAGTCATGGCAAACACCTCTTGTGCCTATTTCCCTTTCCTGGCCCAAGAATCGCCGGCTGCCGTCTCCACCTGTGCCGGGCGGGTGTAATAATCGGGGAACTCCTTCAGGACGAGGATGTCCGCAGCCGCAGCCGGTTCGCCAGGGTGTTTCAAGATGCGTCCTTTCCCGATATCAGCAGATCGAGCAAACGCTGGTAGGCGGAGCGTGAGGCAAGAACGCGGAGCTCGCTCGCAATATCACGATCGTAAGCCTCTACCTGCCTGCTCAGCTTCAAGATCCTGTCGAGATCCGCCGCAAGGGCAGCCTCGCGCA
>DAIDTZ010000371.1 GCA_027456925.1 Nitrospirota bacterium | reverse complement strand
CGACAAAGAAAAAGGCGAAAAAAAAGGCAACGAAGAGAAGACGGTAAGAAATATCAGGGAACGAAGGCCCCCGCAGCTCAGGGGGCCTTATTATTTTCAACATCCCTCCTGTCATAAAATTATTGACTTGTGAAGGCCCAGGCATTAGCATTTATTCCATGCGCACCGTAGATCGAATGGAACACGATATACGCCGTCTAGCGGGAAGGGCCATTGGTGATTTCAGCCTCATCGAGGACCGGGACAGGATCCTTGTTGCCCTTTCCGGGGGCAAAGACAGCTGGACCTTGCTCCATATCTTGGACAGCCTGAGGCAGAGGGCGCCCATCTCGTTCTCCCTCGTTGCGGTAACGGTCCATCCCGGATTTCCCGGTTTTCAAACGGATCTTATCGAAGAGTATCTCAGTTCACGTAACTACGAATACCGCATCGTCCCTGCTCCCATTCACCGGCTTGTGCTCGACAAACTGTCCCCTGATGACACGCCGTGCGCTCTCTGTTCCCGGATCAAGCGAGGTGTGCTCTATACGCAGGCTCAGGAGCTTGGCTGCACCAAGATTGCCCTCGGCCATCACCGTGACGATTTCATCGAGACCCTGCTGCTCAACCAATTTTTTAACGGGACCATCAAGGCCATGGCCCCGCTCCTGCGTGCCGACGACGGACGGAATGTGGTGATCCGGCCCCTGGTGTTCGTGCCCGAGGACGACATTGTCCGCTATGCCGTCGAAGCCGGCTTCCCGATTGCCTGCTGCGCCTGCCCTGCCTGCGGAGACGAGGACCAGCAACGGGTAAAGATCAAAAAATTACTGCGCGAACTCGAACAGGATCATCCCGGGATCAAGGCGAGCCTGCTTGCCGCGCTTGGCGACGTTGACCTGCGGCATTTGCTTGCAAAGGAGGGAGCTTGAAACGGGTCTCCGATCATCACAAAACCTCCAATTTCCCAAAAAATCATTGACATTCAGTAGGGGTGAAGCTTATAATCCGGCTAATGAGATAACGAGGGGAAACGTTGGAGGGACGATCCTATGGCCGAAGCCAAGAAACTCGGCGAGTTGCTGAAAGAGGCTGGCCTCATCGACGATTTTCAACTCCAGTCGGCGCTGTCTCATCAACGCGCCTGGGGCGGAAAGCTGGGTTCCACTTTGATCGAACTGGAATTCGTCAGGGAGGAAGACCTGGCCAGGGTGATCGCCGAAAAACTGCGCATTCCCTACATTAATCTCTTCGAACCTGAAATTCCCGAGAGCATCATCAAGCTGATTAAGCCCGAGATTGCGAAGAAGTATCACGCGGTCCCCGCGAAGAGGGACAAGGGTACGCTCATGCTCGCCATGTCCGATCCCCTCGACATCGAGGCGATCGACGAGCTCCGTTTTATCACAGGGCTGAACATCAGGCCGTCACTGGCCCTCGAGTCCGAGATCAAGGACGCCATTAAAAAGTATTATGACGGCGAGGAAGTTGTCCGCAAACAGGCGCAAACAGGAGCTTATCAGCGGCCAAGCGCCGCGGACGGCAAGATGGAAGTTATCCATGGCAGCGATCTCGGCTTAAAGCAAGAAGCGGCGACCGGCGCTGCACCGACCGATGTTTCGTCCAAGGATGAGTTGGAACAGCAGGCGATGATTGATGCCGAAATTCGTCTTGAGGCGCTTACGGCGCTCCTCATCGAGAAGGAGCTGATTACCCGGGACGAGCTTGTCAGTATGATCTACCAGAAAAAAATGGGGCTCTAGGTCATTTCGGAACGGGGAACGGCGCGGGCGGACGAAAAAGAAAATATTAGAGAGGTTCCTGGCGGCAAAGATTCGTTTATCGGAGGGGGAAGAATGAAAAAAATACTGGCGGTCGGTATAATAATCGCCGCAATCGCATGGACGGGACTGTTGCCTGCCCAGGAAGCCAAGGGGCCGAAGATCACGGCCAGGGAAGTACAATATGACTCCGGCAAGGTGGTCCAGGGGACGCTGGTGAGCCATGTCTTTGAAATCAGGAACGAAGGGAGCGCGCCTCTGGATATTGAACGGGTGCAATCTTCCTGAGGCTGCACTGCCGCGGTGATTAGTTCGAATCACCTTGAACCAGGGGCTGTTGGACAAGTAAAGGCGAGCGTGGACACGACCGGAAAGAGCGGAAACGTCTTAAAGTATGTGAGTGTCTATTCCAGCGACCGCTTGCGCCCTGTGCTTACGTTCACTATGAGCATGGACGTCGTGCAAAAATAGGTGGAAATTCCTCGAAAGCCCGCTTCTTCGACCGGAGGAGCGGGCTGCACTATTTTCTTGACAATTTTTACTACCTTATGCTACTGTCATAGGGTTTTCGCCTGAATTATACGAAGCGAAGAGAGGCAGTATACTATAGTGCTACAGCACAGACACCCACAATATCCCAGCGACATGCCAACCCCGGGCATAGGTCCCGCCCCGACGGGACACTATTTTTCTTCAGAATCATAATTCAGCTGTG
Organism: Nitrospirota bacterium; assembly: GCA_027456925.1. Classification (GTDB taxonomy): domain Bacteria; phylum Nitrospirota; class UBA9217; order UBA9217; family UBA9217; genus JAJYKN01. The sequence continues at coordinate 829 of DAIDTZ010000371.1, read as the reverse complement.
TTTTCGCGCTTGTTCCTGTATAAAATCTGACGATCTATTTCGTTTACAACTATTTTGGAGGATAGACTCATGCAAAAAAAATATCTTTTGGCCCCAGGCCCGACCCCGGTGCCGCCCGAGGCGCTTCTGGCCATGGCCATGCCGATCATACATCACCGGGCACCCGACTTTCTCCCCGTGCTCGAATCAGCCAAAAAGGGCCTGCAATGGCTCTACCAGACCAAGAACGACGTGCTCATTCTCTGTTCAACCGGCACGGGCGGCATGGTCGGGTCGGTGAACAATTTCCTGAATCCCGGGGACGACGTACTGGTCGTGAACGGCGGCAAGTTCGGAGAACGCTGGACCAAGATTTGCCAGGCCTACGGCATGAAGGTCGAGGAAATTATCGTGGAATGGGGCTATGCGGTGAAGCCCGAGCAGGTTGAGGCAAGCCTCAAGAAGAACCCCAAGATCAAGGCGGTCTTCATCCAGGCAAATGAAACATCAACCGGCGTATATCACGACATCAAGGCCGTGGCCTCGGTCGTCAAAAAGACCGACGCCTTGTTCGTGGTTGACGCCATTTCCGCCCTCGGTCTCAAGTTGTTCCCGAAGGAAAGCCCGAGCAACGCTCTTACGGCCATCGAGGCGCCGGCGGGCGTCGACGGCCAGGCGATCTACAAGGATTTGCGCGTGAAGTACGGCATGACCGGCGCATGCGGCCAGGACAAGCTTAAAGGCAAGATATTCCGCATTGCGCACCTCGGCTATGCCGATACCTTCGATGTGATCACGGCCATCGCCGGCATTGAGATGGTCTTGAAAGGCCTGGGCCATCCGGTGAAAC
>DAIDTZ010000370.1 GCA_027456925.1 Nitrospirota bacterium | reverse complement strand
AGCTTTGGTATTATGCTACATTCTGGCAGAGGGGGGGGCTTCGGCGCGCATGGATATTTCACACGGACTGACGTTCTCTGTCCTGTTCTTTTCGCTCTTTATGGGGTTCATTTCCTTTGCTTCTCCGTGCATTCTTCCTCTGATTCCTTCCTATGTCTCCTACATAACCGGCATAAGTTATGATGAGCTCGTGAGCCGTGAGTCGCGCAGAAGGAACATGAATATAACGCTGTTTCATTCTCTCGCCTTTGTTCTGGGGTTCACGATTGTTTTTGTGCTGCTGGGGGCAACGGCAAGTTTTGCAGGAAGCGTTCTGGCGCAGCATCTGGATGCCATCCGGATCGTGGGCGGGGTCCTCGTCATCATCATGGGTATTTTTGTCATGGACGTGGTGAACATTCCCTTTCTCCAGCAAGAGGCCAAACTGCAGCTCAAAACACGACCCGCGGGATATATCGGGACCCTTGTTGTGGGCATGATTTTTGGCGCGGGCTGGACCCCTTGCACGGGCCCTTTCCTTGGATCGGTACTGGCCCTGGCCATGTCCACCGATACCCTGGGACGAGGAATGGCGCTCCTGACGTTTTACTCTCTCGGCCTCGGGATTCCATTCATCGTTTCGGCCCTTGCCATCAGCGCGTTCCTGTCGTCATTCAATAAGCTGAGAAAGCACTTTCATGTGATAAAAATAGCGAGCGGCGCCATCCTGGTCATTATGGGCGTGCTCCTCGTTATGGACAAGATGACGATCCTAATACCGCGGTAAAATCGGGGGAAGAATAAAACGTATGCCAGCAGAAAGTTTGGACGTACTAAAAGACAAGGACGCGCCGCTCTACACCATGGGAGTTGCGGCGAAACTTGTGGGAACAACGGCACAAACCCTTCGGTTGTATGAGAAACACGGCCTGATCCTTCCAACGCGGGAGCGCAGGAACAGGCTCTATACCGAAAACGACATTAAGTGGCTGCGCTGTATCCGCGAACTGATCCACTCCAAAAAGATCAGCATCGAGGGAATCAAGAAGCTCCTCGATTATGCGCCCTGCTGGGAGATCAAGGATTGTCCTGATGAGCGGCGGGTTGTGTGCACGGCATTCACGGACAAAGGCAAACCCTGCTGGGAGATCACGAAGTGCCGTATGGAGAACGACTGCACGACCTGCGTGGTGTTCCTGAAAAATGGGAAAAAAGCGGCAAAGCAATAACTTTCTTGCCCTCTGCCAACTGACTTCTGAATTTCACGGATGTTCCTCCACCCAAACGTCGCCGTCCGGCGTCGTTTCCTTTTTCCAGATGGGCGTGATCCGCTTTAACTCATCAATGCAGAAGCGGCACGCCTTGAATGCCTCGTCGCGGTGTCCCGAGGCGACGATGATCAAAACGATATTCTCTCCCACCGGGATGGTCCCGACCCGGTGGATGATGGTTACGTCAATCACTCCATACTCCTTGATTGCCCGCTCCCTGATCTCGGAAAGCTTTTTTTCGGCCATACCCGGGTAATGTTCAAACTCGAGTTTTGCCACCTCTTTCTCCATCGATACGTCTCTCGTTGTGCCGAGAAAAGAAACGACTGCGCCGATGGAACTCGATGATTGTTTCAACCGCTCGACTTCCCGCTCGAATGAGAAGGGTTCCTTTTGAATGCGAAGGTGCCCCCTGTTGCCGTTGCCGCCCGAGAACGGCGGCATGAGCGCCACCTCATCGCCGTCCTTCACGGGTGCGTCCATTTTTACGAATTCCTGGTTCATTGAGACCATAATGCCGCCGCAGGAAAGACTTTCCGCGAGCGCAGGGTATTCAACGGCCACCTGCTTCAGCAAGCCCGCGACGGTACCGCCGCTAAAAGCAAGCGACAATTCGCTCAGGCCTGCTTTGTCTTTCAGTAGGGCAAAAAGTTTGACGATGACCATGGGACGCCCGTCCTCGAACAATTCTCGGATCTTCTTCAGTCAGCTGCCGACGCTGCCTCCGGGTCCGATTTGTTTGGCGAGATCCTGCTCTCGATCAGGCACTGCAGCATCTCGAGCTCGTTCCGGTCGAACCAGGTAACTCCGCAAAAACTGCACCGGTCGATTTCGATCAGATACGCCTGGCTGTAAAATCCCCGGTACATGGGATTAGCGCATTTGGGACACGGCAGGCACGGGACTGCATTCCGAGCCCCTGCGTTCAGTTTCTGCCGGGAATACGCGTGCTGATTTTCCGTCACCACGGTTTTTGCAAGAGAGGTGATGCGCTCCGAACACGGGCGTTCCCGCCCGGTCCGCGCAAGGATCCTCGGTATTTTGCCCGTATCAGCGAGAACGCCGCTGCAAAACCGGCACTGGTAAATCCGGGTCCCCTCATAGGATTCCGTCACAAGCTGCTGCCGGCATGCGGGGCACGAGAAACTCGATGCCTCGTTGTCCCGCTCTGAAAGCCTTAATGCAAAGATCTCATTGATGAGCGGTTCTTTCCATGCGCGGTCTGCGGACTGGTGTTGATCCTTTGTTATCCAGGTAAGCGGAGAAAGCCACGGCTGCGCCCCGAGTTCTGCAATGCTGAAAGGCCCCTGCCACTTCTGCTGAGGGTCCATGGCGTAGTAGTGCGGTCCAGGCGCCGTTTGAGGCGCGTTTACGGCCCTCTTTTCCAACCGCGCGCTCAAGTCGGATATGCTTGTGTGGGCCATTGAGAGAAGGATGTCCATCCTTTTCCTGAGGGGCGGATGCGTGGACAAAAGATCAGCCCAGAAACCTTCCGTCTCGTCCAGCGCAGTTGCCTGGGGGTTCACGATGCAGAGCATCTCAAAGCCGCTCCCGATGAAGCCTGACCCGCGCCAGCTGCGTGAGAGCAGGTAAAGCGTTTCGGCAAGCGCAATCGGGTTGCGGGTCATGCGCACTGAGGCTGCGTCAGCGCGGTATTCACGTTCGCGGGAGATGAACATGTTCAATAAATAGCTTAGCTGAAGCAGCCCCCATGCCAGGATGAAAGCCGGCGAGATGACGTTTCTTCCCCGTGCTGAGCCGCGCAGCTTTTCTATGGCAGCGGCGTACGTCCCGAACAGGCTCGCGGCGACCGTAGTTTCGAGACAGTCGCCGGATAGAACATGGTGCGCTTCGTGGGCCACGACGGTTTCGAGTTGGGGCCGCGTCAGGCGTGAGAGGAGCCCCTCGGTTATGCCGATAGCGGCCTCGCCCTTCAGATCCGCTGCCGCAAGGGCATTGAGCGACAGGGAGGGGATCACCATGCACTGTATCTTTCGCCTGTTTCCGGTCACGACATGGATTTCCTCCATGACGTTCAAAAGGATTTTATGAACAGCGTCCTGCGGGTCCGGAGGACGGGCGCTCAGGCCCCTCATGACGGTATTGACCGTGTCATAAGCGGAGAACCAGAAATGGATGCCCGCAACCAGCACCGCAATCAGGCCTGCAATTATCCAGAAGCGCGGC
>DAIDTZ010000369.1 GCA_027456925.1 Nitrospirota bacterium | reverse complement strand
AGGCAAATCGCACCTGCAACTCCGGGGAAAATGGCGCCGGGATTTGAGAGCTCAAAATAGAGGCCGTAAAAACCGAGGATCATCAGGATGTAGGCGATATTGGGATTGCTGATGAGCTCCAGGAATCGATACCGAAAGCCCATCCTGATTTCCTTCACTTCGGCTCCTACTGTATTAAGCGTTTTCTTCCCGATGACGAGGTCAACGGTCTTGCCGTTCAGATCCTTGACGAGTGTCGGTACATCGGGCGCCACGAGGTCGATCACGTGGTCCTTTAGCGCTTCGGTCTCGGTAATCGAAACGCTCTTTCGAACAGCGTCTTCCGCCCAGATTGCATTCCTTCCGCGCTTCTCGGCAATGCCCCGCGCCATAGCTGCGAGATCATTGACGACCTTTGTTTCCATGGTTTTATCCATGTTTCCCTGCATCGTAACCGGATGGGCCGCGCCTATGTGCGTTGCCGGCGCCATAGCGGCGATGTTGGCCGCAAGTGTGATGAATACCCCGGCTGATGCGGCCCTGCCGCCGCTCGGGGCAACATAGACCACCGTCGCCGTATCGGAGGCCATCATTTTCATGACGATCTGCTGCATGGAATCAACCAGGCCGCCGGGTGTGTTTAATTGAATGATGATTGCCTCAGCTTTGGCAGCGGATGCTTTGTCGATCGACTTCACGATGTATTCGGCCACGACGGGCGTGATCGGGGCATCGATCGTGAGGAGAAACACCGGATTATGTTTGACAGCAAGCGGAGCAACGGGTTGGTTTGCAGCCTGTTTTTTTTCACTGGATGCGGATGCAGACGCAAGCCCGGGCAGCATAAGAAAAAGCGCAAGAAACAGAACCATCAGCCGCGAACTTATTTGCATTGTTCGTCTCTTCATGATAGCAAAGTATATCCATATTGCAGGGAACTGTCAAGAAGTGCTTGACTCAGAAAGGGTTTTTCTGTAGCATCATCACAGTAAATTGTGATATGAGAGTGACCGGAGGCATAGGCAGGGGACAGCGTTTGAAAGTCCCAAAGGGATCGCGCGTCAGGCCCACGTCCGACAAGGTAAAGCAGGCGCTGTTCAATATTCTTGGCGCCAAGGTTCTCAATTCGGTTTTCCTGGACCTTTTTGCAGGTGCCGGCGGGATCGGTATCGAGGCGCTCAGCCGTGGTGCGGACAGCGTGGTATTTGTGGATGCTTCCCCCGAGTCGCTTAAGATGGTGAAGCAGAATATAGAACAGACCGGCTTTGGCGATAAGGCGCGGGCCGTGTTGTCCAAAGCCGAGGTTTTCCTAAAAAAAACGTCCGGTCCTTATGACATCGTATTTCTTGATCCGCCGTACGCAGCGGACATGCTGCCGCTGCTTGCGCTCCTTGCGGAGGCAGGGGTCCTGAAGGCCGGTTCGATCGTGATTGCCGAGCACTTTAAAAAGCAATTGTCGCCAGATCGAGCCGGAATTCTTTCTCTTTATCGCGAAGCTAAGTATGGCGATACGGTGCTGGCGTTTTATACACAGAGGAGCCAGGAGGCAGAGACCAGCAGACAAGAGACAAAATGATGAATGCTGGTTGCATCGATTCTCCTGATCCTGACTCTGGACTTCAGACTACTTCATCATCCAAGGAGCTCACATGAAGCACATCGCCGTCTACCACGGCACCTTCGATCCTGTCACGAATGGTCACATTGACCTGGTCGAACGAAGTCTCAGGATCTTCGACGAATTGATCGTTGCCGTGGCAGCGAACCCGAAAAAACAGCCGCTTTTTTCCCTTGAAGAGCGCGTGGGCATGTTCAAAAAAGTTGTTTCTCGTTATAAGCGGGTGAAGATAGAAGGCTTCGACGGGCTCCTTGTCGACTACGTAAAACAGAAGAAGGCGGTAGGCATTATCCGCGGTCTCCGCGCGGTATCGGACTTCGAATATGAGATGCAGATGGCACTCATGAATCGGCGGCTCGATAACGATATCGAAACAGTGTTTCTGATGCCGAACGAGGAATATTCATTTATTACCTCGACCATTGTCAGGGAAGCGGCAAGCTACGGGGGAGATGTGTCCAGTCTTGTGCCGGGGGTGGTTGTGGAGAAATTGAAGAAAAAGTATGGAAAGAAGTGAAATTGACCGGCGAGATGGTCAGGCGCGGTTCCTGAGTGTTTTTTGTCTTAATGCCTCGTACAAAATCACCGCAGCGGCTGTCGCCACGTTCAGAGAGTCGATGGATTCCGCCATGGGAATCCGGATGCTCAGGTCTATATCCGCTATGAGCTCCTGAGGCAGTCCCGAACCTTCCTGCCCTACGATCACGATGGTCGGTTTTGTGAGATCGATATCGAAGTGAGTCTTTTCAGCGGTCACCACCGCAGCAAGTGATTGGAATCCCGCGCCTTTGCATTTCCTAATGAATGACGATACATCTCCTATCAGGGCTATTGGCAGGCGCAGAATGCTGCCCATCGACGCCCGGACCGTTTTTGCATTAAAGGGATCCACGGTGTTCGAGGTGATGGCCACCCCTGACGCGCCGACAGCTTCCGCGGTGCGAATAATCGTACCGAGATTGCCCGGATCCTGGAGTTGGTGTGCCACGACGATCAAAGCCGCTGCGTTCGCCAGCAGTGTTTCTTCCGTGTGTTGCGTCATCTGAACAGCAGCCATGACGGGTTGAGGTGTTTTACTCTCCGAGAGCGCGTCCATGAGGCGTTCGGACACCCAGAGGATGTCGATCCCCTTGCTCTCTGCGAGTTTCAGCACTCCCTTGCCGTGGTGCTGAACGAGGGCCGGCGTCGCCACGACCATTTTTACCCCCGCATTATCGCGGAGGGCTTCTTCGACCATTTTGACGCCCTCAATCAGAAAAGCCTGTTCTTTTTTCCGGTGTTTAGCGTCAGCAAGAGAGCGAAGTTGTTTTACGATGCTGTTGTCTTTGCTCGAGAGTGGAGTATGGGGAGTTGTTCGTTGCATGCGGAAAAGTATAACATAAAGAGGCAGGAGGCGAACAGCAAATTTAGATTTAAATTTTCATGATCCGGAATTGTTCCCGGTATTGCCGGTCCAGGTCCCTGCCGCTGCTTGAGGGACTCATAACTGATTTCCCAGGTACGATAATTGTCTTTATTGTTGAGGTCGGAATCCAGGTTCCCGTTCTTGTATTCCTCGATGAAGGCTTCCGTGGTTTTGTGATACTTCTGTTCCATCAATTCCAACGTTTTCCTGATACGCTGGATCGTATTTCCGCAAACCTTCAGTTCCCGGTGTAGTGATATTTCGAATTTGTCAGTATGCATGCTTTATCTTCGGCGCTCTTAAAAAAGTACCCTAGTATAAATATTCATGAAAAACAAGAAAAAATCGTACATGCTTGACAGAATTGAATTACCCGACTATGTGGATTTTTGTTACAGGGTGTGTTAATATAACTGCGCTAACGTGTTGATTTTTCAGTTCCCGGATTCCGGAGGCAGTAGGCAATGTGTAGTGTGGAAAAAAGCTACACGAGCTGAGGTAAATAGAGAATGAAACGGGATATGTGGGTTTTTTTGTTCTGCCTCGGTCTTGTGTTCTTCTGCGGACCCTTTCTTAATATCTTCCACAACAGTCTCACCTATTACCTGTTTATCATTTGGATTGTTTTCATCGGGCTTATTTTTCTGGCTTCGACTTTTTCTGATCGGGATGAGGGAGGAAGTTAAGTGTTTTCACCCTGGTTCCTGCTCGCGGTCATTCTCGGGTACCTTCTGCTGCTTTTTTCCGTGGCCTATTTCGCCGAGCGGAAGGAACTGCAGGGGAAGAGTCTTGTCTCGAACCCCTACATCTATTCCCTTTCTCTGGCAGTGTACTGCACGTCCTGGACTTTTTACGGCAGTGTGGGCAAGGCGGCCAATTCGGGCCTGAGTTTTCTCACGACTTATATTGGTCCCACGCTCATGGCCGCGCTCTGGTGGATCGTGCTCCGGAAGATCGTCTATCTTTCCCGGGAAAATCGAATCACCACGATTGCCGACTTTATCTCGTCCCGGTACGGCAAGTCACTCGGGCTCTCGGTCCTCGTCACATTCGTGGCCGTTGTCGGCATTACGCCCTACCTCGGACTTCAGCTCAAGGCCGTGATGACATCCTTCTCCCTGCTTTCGGGCAGGCCCGAAGGCAGCCATTTAACGGGTGCGTTCATCTCGCTCCTGCTCGGCGTGTTTGCCGTGATCTTCGGCGCGCGCAGGCTCGACGCTTCGGAGCGGCATGGAGGTCTGGTCTTTGCCGTGGCTTTTGAGTCGGCGATCAAGCTTATTGCTTTCCTCCTCGTTGGGTTCTTCGTGACCTATGGGCTCTTTCATGGTTTCGGCGATATCTTCAGCAGGGTCCAGCAAAGTTCCTATGCGCCCCTCATGAAGATCGGCGAGGGATCCCCGGTCAGCTTGCTCGAATGGGTCTCGCTCACCTTTCTGTCCATGATGGCCATCCTGTTCCTTCCCCGCCAGTTTCACGTGGCCGTGGTGGAGAACTATTCCGTGGACCACATCAAAAAGGCCATGTGGCTTTTCCCACTCTATCTCTTTTTGATCAACATCTTCGTGCTGCCCATAGCTTACGGCGGATTGCTCCTCGGCGACGTCCAGTCGAAGGCGGATTATTTCGTACTCAGCATTCCCATGCACTATGGCCACTCGCTCCTCGCTATTATCGTGTTTATCGGCGGTTTTTCCGCGGCCACGGCCATGATCATCGTTGAGTCCATCGCTCTCAGCACCATGGTGATGAACAGCTTTGTTATGCCCACGTTATGGGACCTCTCCGCCATTAAAAATTTCCACGCCGTGATCCTGAACATCAAGCGGCTGGTGATCCTGGGCTGCGTATTCCTCGGTTACGCTTTTGCCATTTACATCGGCGATTTCTACAGCCTTGTGGACATCGGCCTCAAATCGTTCGAGGCCGTTACGATCTTTGCGCCGTCTATTCTTCTCGGCCTCTATTGGAAGGGCGGAAACAAGAAGGGCGCGATTGCGGGGATCCTGGCCGGCTTCAGCGTCTGGATCTACACGCTGCTCATTCCGTCGCTTATGCGCGCCGGCATCATCCAGAAGGGCGACTTCCTGGAGACGCTCTTCAACTCAACGCTTTTGAACCCCACGGCGCTCTTCGGGCTCCAGGGTCTGGACCGCTGGAGCCATTCCCTGTTCTGGGGCCTGTTTTTGAACATCTGTTTTTACGTGGGGGTTTCGCTCCTTACCCGGCAGTCCGATGCCGAGACGCACCAGGCGATCGTGTTCGTGGATTCCTTTTCACCACTTCCGATCGGGCCCGTGCACCGGCCTACCGGGATTGCCGAGGTAGAAAACATCCTGGGGCAGTACATCGGCCCGGCCGAGGCGCGCGAGGCCGTGGACAGCTTTCTCAAGAAGAACGGGCTCAACCGTTCGTCACTGGCGGGTGACTGGCTTCTGAAGCTCCGGCAGGAGGCCGAGCGAACCCTGTCCGGCGCTCTCGGCACGTCTATCAGCACCTTGGTGTTCCAGGACCAGATCGTCCTGACCCACGATGACGCTCAGCGCGTTTCGAACTCCATCCAGCAGATCTCCCGCAGTCTCCGGTTGTCGCGCCAGGAGCTTGCCGAAGCCAACCGGCAGCTTGCCATGCTGAAGGAGTTCAGCGAAAATATCATCGAGAGTCTTCCCCTCGGCGTTGCCACGCTGGATGAATCGCTGCGGGTCAAGTACTGGAACAGCGGTATGGAGATGATCACGGGTGTGGAAAAGTCGGACGCACTCGATTGCGACGCATCCCTCCTGCTTACCTGCCTGGAACCGAGACTGTTTACCCCGCAGGTGCGCGAGGGAGAGATAACCTGCAAAAGGAATTTCGATCCGCAGATTATCCTGAAAGGCTACGTCAGCCGCCTTACCGGCGCCCAGAAGGGGTACGTGCTCGTGCTCGAAGATATTACGGAGAAAAAAAAGATCGAGGAGGAGCTGTTCCGCGCCACCACGCACGCGAGCGTCGGCAGGCTCGCCGCGGGCGTGGCGCACGAAATCGGGAACCCGCTGGCATCCATCTCATCGCTGGTGCAGGAACTCCAGACCGAAGACCTGTCGTCGTTCACGAAGGAATCGCTCACCACGATCAACCAGCACGTGCATCGTATCGCGCGCATCGTACGCAATCTCGGCGACTTCGCGCGTCTCTACCCGCGCCAAAAAGTGGCGACGGACCTGAAGGATATCCTGGAGAACACGCTCAACCTCGTCCGGTATGACAAAAATTTCCGGAAAATCGAAATCCATTCCAATGTGCAGGACACGCCGCCGCTCAAGATAGATCCCGATCAGATTCAGCAGGTGTTCCTGAACCTGATCCTGAACGCGCGTGACGCCATGCCCGACGGCGGCAGCCTCGATATCTCGGTAACGCAGTCCAATGGAAACGTTCTGATGCGGTTCGCGGACACGGGACACGGCATCGACGCGGAGGTCAGGGACAAGGTTTTTGATCCCTTCTTCAGCACCAAGGGGCCGACGAAAGGTACGGGCCTGGGGCTTTCCATCTGCTACAGCATCATCAAGGACCACGGCGGCACCATCGAGATCGATTCCGAGAAAGACAAGGGTACGCGGTTTACCATAAAAATGCCGGTGGAGGCCTAGGGCTTTATCCGCAGGGTATACAGATAAGCTGATAGATTCAAAAAGCAGTTACAAATATCGTTTCCAGCCCAAACGAGGTAGTAATGTCCAAAAGCATATTGATCGTAGAAGATGAAGAGACCCTGCGCGAGTCCATGAAGCGAATCTTCGCCAAAGAAGGGTTTGCTGTGGAAGGCGCGGACTCTGCGGAGAAAGCCCTTGCTCTCCTCGAGACGAATGTCTACGACGTCATCATATCTGACATC